>CAZVVS010000015.1:0-26386 GCA_964630585.1 uncultured Gordonia sp. | reverse complement strand
CAGGTGGCAGATGGCGCCGACCTCGTCCTCGATGGCGATCCAGCTCATGTACTGGCGGCCGCTCCCGATGCGGCCGCCGAGCCCGACCTTGAAGAGCGGCAGCTGCTTCGCGAGCACGCCACCGTCAGGGTCGAGCACGATGCCGGTGCGGAGGTGGACCACCCGGATCCCGGCCTCCCGGGCGGGGTCGGCGGCGGCCTCCCATTGGCGGCACACGTCGGCGAGGAACCCGTCGCCCGGCGGCGAGGACTCCGTGAGCACCTCGTCACCGCGGTCGCCGTACCAGCCGATGGCCGAGCCGCTGACGAGGACGCGCGGCCCGTCGGTCGCGGCCGCCAGCCGCTCGGCCAGCAGGGTGGTGCCCAGGGTGCGGCTGGTCAGGATGCGGTCCTTCTGGGCGGCCGTCCACCGCTTCTCGGCGATGCCCTCACCCGCGAGGTGCACCACGGCGTCGAGGCCGTTCAGGTCGGCCGGGTCGAGGCGTCCGGCGGCAGGGTCCCAGCGGATCTCGTCGGAGCCGGTGGGCTCGTGGCGCACCACCCGCACCACCCGGTGGCCGTCAGCCGTGAGGCGGGTGCGCAGGGCCTCGCCGATGAGGCCCGTGGAGCCGGTGATGGCGATGTCCATGGCGCCCAACCTACCGGCGGGCCGACCCGGGAGTCCCGGTCCAGGTGGGCGTGGTCAGGGCGCCGTGAGCTCGAGCCGGTAGCGCTGGTCGCCGTCGGTGGTGTCGGCGGTGCGGGTGGCCGTCCCGTCGTCGCCGACCTCCCAGCCGCGTCCGGCCTCAGCCGTGTACCCCGCCTGTGGGGCGACCGAGAGCGTCATCGTGTCGGGGTTGACCGTGGGCTGGTTGGCCACGGCCAGCCGGTAGGTGTCCGACGCCTCGATGACGCCGGACAGGTGGAGTTCGACGCTGATCGTCTGGCCCGCGGGGATGTTGATCTTGGCGGAGTACACGGACAGCCCGAACTCACGCTCGGACTCCATCGACTGCACCCCCTCGCCGAGGGCGGAGCGGGCGACGGCGTCGTCGAGCTGGAGGGGCGTGTAGAACGAGAAGTAGACCCCGCTGGTGCCGAGCGGTGTGTCACCGCCCCGGATGCGGTCACCGCTGCTCAGGATCACGTCCGGCAACCCGCTGGCCGGCGCGTTGTTGGTGATGGTGATGGTCGCGGTCGACTCCACCGCCCCGGTGGTCGGGTCGTAGGTGGCGTCGTAGTCGATGGTGCGATCCATGAAGATGTCGATCTTGTTGTTGGCCGCGTTGTTGGTGGTGAGCCCGATGAGGTCGCCGCCCCGGGCCCGCGGGAACGCCCCGTCGAGGCCCACCTGCTCGAAGAACGTCTGCTCGTCGGCGTCGGTGCCGTAGGCCATCAGGCGGCCCTGGTCGACCATGGGCCCGAGGACCCGGGTGACCTGTCGGGGGCCAGGCAGGTCCCCCGAGGTGAGCAGGTCGAAGGTGTTGCGGGTGGCCTCCTCGAGGAAGTCCTTGCGGTCTGAGCGCTGGTCGAAGGTGAGGTACTGCTGGCGCAGGAGGATGTCGGCGGCGTTGTCGGCCGTGAGGGGCTCGGGGTAGCCGGTGACGGTGATGGGCCCGGTGAAGTTGAGCATCGCCTGGAGGGCCACGGGGTCGACCGCGATGACGCCGTCGACGTGCTGGCCGCCGGCCTGCGGGTAGAGCTCGGACAGCACCTGGCCGACGGTCGGCATGTCCGGGGAGAGGCCGGCGTCCCCCATGTAGTTCGGGATGTCGAAGCGCTCGTACCGGGTCAGGTACTCCTCGGGGCCGCTGAGGGTGGCGTTGTTGGCCCGGGCCGGCAGCTCGACGTCCTCGACGCTGCCCGACCGGGTGAGCTCGAGGTCGCCGTCGACGGCGGTGAGCTCGCCGAAGCTGCCCATGAACCCGCCCAGGGAGCGGTTCTCGCTCGGGGTCAGGAAGGCGAGGAAGTAGTGTCGCTCGCCGTTGCCGCCCAGCAGGTCAGGGGCGAGCTCCACGCCCTGGATCGCGATCTGTGCGTCGGGCAGGGCCTGGTCCACCTCGTCGTCGAACTTGGCCACCCGCGAGGCGAGCGGTTGCACCAGCCAGGGCGACTGCACGGCGTCGACCGCGTCGGCTGCGCCCTGCAGGGCCGCCTCGGCGTCTCGCAGGGGTTGCTCGAAGCTGGCCACGAGGTCGAGGTCGATGGCGCCGTCCTGGAAGCGGAGGTCGTCCACGTTGGCGTCGGTGGCGGCGGCCGCCGCCGAGGAGGCGAGCGAAGCGCCTTCCGCGCTCATGATCTGGACGGCGGCGGCCTGTTGGCCCAGCACGGGCACCAGGCGGGCGGGCAGGGCCCACGGGGCCGTGAGGGTGTCGTGAGCGGTGCCGAACGACGATGCCGAGCGGGTGAGGCGGCGGGCGGCGACCGCGCCCTCCCCGTCCCGGGCGGCGTCGAAGCCGTTGCGGGCCTGGTTGATGCCGGCGCTGAGGTCGGATTGCGCCGACAGCGCGGCCACGCCGAGCCCGACGGCCGAGAGCACCGCCACGAGCACGAACGCGGCGATGGCCCAGCCCCACGCGTTGCGGGTCCGGGCCGAGCACCGGCGCAGCCCCGACACGAGCGCGGGGACGGTGGCGGCCGCGGTGATGAGGGCGCTCGCGCCGGTGGGCTCGATGTCGTCCAGGCGCAGCAGGACCTGGATGGCCAGCGCCCCGACCACCGCGCCCACCACGGGCTGGTACTCGCGGGTCTGGCGGTCGAAGGCGGCGGCGAGGAAGGCCACGGCGAGGGCCACGAGGCTCACGCCGAGGGCGAGGCCCCCCTGCGCGGCCGTGGAGGTGACGCCGGCGAGGACCAGCCACGTCCAACGCCGGGCACGGGCGGCGGCGAGGACCACGACGAGTGCGAAGCCGGCCGTCCAGGCGATGTCGCTGACGAACCACCCCGTCGGCTCGGCGTCGCTGAAGGCGGCGGCCACCGCGGCCAGCGCGGCGACGACCCACACCGCCGGCGCGACGAAGGCAGGCGTGGCCCGCGGGGCGTCGACCTCGAGCTGGGGGGTGGGAGCGGCCAAGGGGGTTCCGGAGGTGGGGGAGCGCGGCGGTGCCGCCGGATCCTACCGGCGTCCCGGGTCGAGCTTCCGGCGGCCCACCGAGGGCGAGCGGTAGCGTCGGCTCGACCATGGCGCTCCCGACCGTCACCCTCTGCATCCCGGTGTACGAGCCGGAGACCCGGCACCTCCAGCGCCTCCTCGCCTCGATCGCCGCGCAGCGCCACGAGGGCCTCGACGTGGTGATCACGGTCGACGCCGCCACGCCGGGCCTCGAGGAGCTGGTCGAGCGCTCGGGCCTGGCGACCGCCACGGTCGTGCGCAATCCCTCGCGGCTCGGGATGGTGGCGAACTGGAACGAGGCGGCGCGCCGGGCCTCCGGCGAGCTCCTGATGGTGCTGGGCCAGGACGACGTCCTCTGCGACGACCTCGTGGCCCGGTACGTCGAGGCCTTCGCCGACGTGCCCGCCGCCGTCGCCTGCTCGTCGGGTGAGGTCTGGATCGACGACGAGGGCCGCGAGGTGGCGGTGCCCCGGCGCCCCAACCGCCGCGAGCACATCTTCGTGGCGCAGCGTCGCTACGTGCTCGACCAGGCGACCCTGGTGCGGCTGTGCCTGCGCAACGGCCAGGTCTACGGCGAGCCGTCGGCGGTCATGTTCCGACGTTCGGCCTTCGAGGCCGTGGGCGGGTACCGGCCCGACATGGGCCACGTGGCCGACCTCGACCTCGACCTTCGCCTCGCCGGCGAGGGTCCGGTGGTGTATCTCGCCGAGCCCCTCGTGCGTCGCCGCCTGCACGGGAGGATGGCGACGACGGCGCAGCAGGCCACTGGGGAGACCGCGTCGGCGCGAGAACGCCTCCACCGAACGTGGGTCTCGTCGCCGGGGCTCACCGACCGTGACCGCTCCCGGGCGCGCGCCTCCCTGGCGTCGTGGGCGGCCCGTGACGTGGTGAAGGCGGCCCGTCACGGACGCTGGGAGGTGGCCCGCACGCAGGCCGGCGTCCTTCGGCGATACGGCCGGGTGCCCCCCTCGGCGCTGGTGGAGAACGCGCTGGAGCTCGTGACGGGGCGCAACCGGGACGCCCGCTGAGGTCGGTGGCTCAGCGGCCGGAGGACGAGCGGCTCAGCGCCCGTACCCTGCGGGCGGCGCGTCGCCACCCCGGGGCGTGGCCGATGATGGCCACCCCGTCGCTGTCCTCGACGAGGATGGGCTCGTAGCGTCCGGGGTCGAGGTTCGCGCTTCCCTCGCCGGAGCCCTGGTTGGCGCTGGGCCCAGGGACCAGCGGCCCCCGCAGCTCGTTCTCGACGATCCGGACGTCCTGGGCGCCACGCACCCGGATGAAGTTGTTGCGGCAGCGGCCGATCTGGTTGCGGAGCACCCGGACCCCCCGGATGGCCTGTCCCGTGGCGATGTCGTCGGCCACCGCGATGCCCGAGGCGATGCCGCCACCCCACAGGATCCCGGACTCGTGGAAGCCGGCATCGTCGATCTTGTTGGCCCGGATGGTGACCCCGCTCACCGGGCCGTACTCCGGCATCGGGCGGATCCCGATGCCGCTGAGGTACGTGCCTCGTACGACGTTCTCCTCCACCACGACCCGGTCGCAGCCGGCCAGCGCGATGCCGTTGGACCCGGCGCGCTCGATGCGGTTGCGCCGCACCACGACGTCGGTGGACTGGTCGGGGTTCCACCAGTTGCCGCCCCACACGGCGATCGCGTCGTCGCCGGTGTCGACGCAGGAGCAGTCCTCGACGAGGACGTCGTGGCAGCCGACGAGGTGGATGCCGTCGGTGCACATGTCGTGCACGTGGACGTCGCGGAGGGTCACGTCCGAGCAACTGTTGACGTGGAAACCGATCCGGGGGCCGTTGGCGACCTCCACCCGCTCCGCCCGGAAGCCGGTCAGGTCCCGCAGGTGCACGTTCATGTCGGCGCTCGTCCGGTTGCCGGGGTCCGGCAGGTTCGAGGTGATGGTCAGGTCGCTGATCGAGGTGTCGATCCCTCCGCCGAAACGGGCGTCTCCGTGGATGCTGATGCGCACGAGGGGGTAGGCGGCGTGGTCGAGGAGCAGCGTCGTGCGTCCGGGGCCGTCGCCGCGCAGGTGGAAGCGGCTGAAGGGGAACGATGGTCTCCGGTCGTAGCCCGGGAGCGGTCCGAGCCGGTAGGTGCCGGCCGGTAGGTGGAGCGTGGCGCCCACCGCAGGGTCGAACCGGGGACGGATCGAACGGAACCCGTCGAAATCCTCGAAGCAGGTGTGCGCCAGCACGGCGGGCCCGTCGTTGGCCACCCCGTCACCGACGGCCCCGAACTCGGTGACGTCCAGGACCACGGGTTGGGCCACGGCCTGCGAGGTTAGCGGTCTCCGGGTTCGGCCCCGCCCGGTGCGCTCGCTCGGGCCCTCCTCGCCCACACGGCTGGATCGACCACCTACGCTCGCGCCATGGGTGACCGCTGGTTCATGGTGGCGCTCGCCGTCGGCGCCTTCCTGCTCGTCGTCTTCGTCCGGTGGCTCCCCATCACGGATGACGCCAGCGCCACCGACTACCACGAGTACTACCGACCCGTTGTCGAGTCGTGGCAGCGGGGGGAGGGACTCACCATGGACGGGGACGCGGCCGTGCGCTATCCACCCGGATACCCCGCCCTCCTCCTTGCCTTCTCGATCGTGCCGTGGGGCCCGACGATGGAAGTGACGATTCTCAACGGCGTGTCGCTGGCCGTGTGCGGTCTCCTGTGCTTCTCGGTGGTTCGGGAGCTCGGATCGCGGCGTGAGGCTCGGTGGGCCGGCGTCGGGGTCGCGACGTACCCGCTCCTGGTCTATTCGGCATCGGCGCCGGGCACGGAGTTGCCGTTCATCGCCCTCGTGCTCGCCGGGACCTATGCGATGCTCCGGTCGATCGAGCGTGGCGCGCTCCTGGCCGTCGTCTCCGGTGGTCTGATCGGTGCGGCGTCGCTCGTCCGCCCGGCGGGCGCACTCCTCGGACTGGTGCTCGCAGGGTTGGCAGTGGCCTGGAAGCGGGATCGGCGGACGGTGGGGCTGGCCGCGGTCCTGCTCGCTGCGAACCTGGCCGTGATTGCTCCCTGGCAGGTCTGGGCGAACAGCCGGAGCGATCAGGCGGTGATCCTGGGGACCATGGGGATGTCCACCGCGGTGTCGGGCCTCACGATCAACGGGCGAGACGAGGCGGAGGGTCGAGAGGTGCCCGTCCCGCAAGCCGTTGACGACCTCGGCCGACGTGCACTCGCGCGTCAGGATGATCTGATCGATCCCGGTGGGCTCTTGGCATTTCTGCGCGACGAGTTCGACAGGGCACCGTTCTCCGTCGTGGGCCTTCTCGTCGTCAAGGCGGCCAGGTCGTGGTACGGGACCGACTCCGTTCGACACGAGGGTGCGATTCTGCTCGTGCAGATGCCGTACGTCGCCATGGGCGTTTGGGGAGGCTGGCTGCTCCGTCGCCGACGCCTCGGGTCGCTGTGTTCGGTGTTCATCGCCTATTTCTGGTTGACGACGGTGGCATCGGTGTCGATCGTGAGGTACCTGTTGCCTGGCCTGGTCTTCCTGGTCTGCCTTGCGATGGTCGGGGCCGCGCACCTCTTCGAGGCGCGACACCGACGTGAACCCACCGGGCCCGCAGCGGGGGTCCGCTCACCTTTCGAAGGTGCACGGTCGATGCCCCGAACCGCAGCTTCGTGCCCCGAGGAGGACCTGTTGTGACGCTGAGCGACAAGGATCGTGCCGAGATCATCGGCTTGATTCAACGCGAGCTCGCTGGAGGCGGAACGTCGCCGGCGGGAGGTAGCGCGAGTGAGTCCGAGCCGATTGGCACGTCGAACGGCGCCACGAGCGTCGTCCTGCACCTGCTCACGGCGAGCATCGCGCTCGGAGCGTTCACGTGCAGCTTCTTGTTCGATGTGGCGTCGCACGCCGCGCCGGAGCCCTACACCTACCCTCGTTCGGCGTACTGGCTCGTCGTCGTGGGTCTGCTCGCGAGCTTTGGGAGTGCCGGGACCGGGGTCTTCGAGTACCGCAAAGTCGCTGCCGACACCGTCGTGGCACGCCAAGGCGGTCTGCACCTGACGTTGGGGCTGCTGGGTACGGCGGGCTACCTCGTGTCGTTCGTCCTTCGTCGGAACACCGACTTCTTGGGAGAGGTGCCCATCGTCATCGTGATGACCGCGGTGGTGTCGCTGACGCTGATCTGGTCGGCGATGGTCTCGGGCTCCTTGATCTCACATCGATCCCTCCGAGCTGGGCTGTCGTCTGATCCCGAGCACTCGGTCGACAACTGAATCCCCGCCGGCTGCGGAAGCAGAGGCTCAGTTGTCGCGCGGGTACGCTGCCGGCGTGACGAGGGCCAGCCGAACGCTCGATGCCCCCGAGTGGGTGTGCCGAACGAGCCGAGGTGGCCCGAAGGTCGACCTGATCCAGCGGCTCCACGGGTCGCTCCCACTCCTGCGCGTGTGGACGGCGAGGGAGTTCCAGGCCCGGTACCGCCAAAGCGCGTTCGACTCGCTCTGGAGCCTCATCCAGCCGATCGGCGTCGTGCTGATCTACGGGTTCTTGTTCGCGATCGTGCTCGAGGTCGCGCCGGGAGGTATCCCGTACCTCGCCTTCGCCTTTGCCGGCATCGCCCCGTGGCGATTCATCTCGTTCGCAACCAGCGCCGGCTTCCCCTCGATCATGGGCTCGCACTCGACGATCACCAAGGTCTACTTCCCACGCGAGGTGATTCCACTCTCGGTCGTACTCGCTGCGGTGGTCGACCTTGCCATCGCCACGGGTCTGCTCCTCGTGGTCGTCGTGGTGCAAGGCGTCGGGATCTCCGTGACGGTCGTCGCGCTGTTGCCGATCGACGCGGTACTGCTCTTCTACGTTGCTGGCTTCACCGTGTTGGGCGCTTCGATCGGCGTGTTCATTCGGGACGTGACGTTGCTCCTACCGCTGGCGCAGCAGTTCCTGTTCGTGGCCTCGCCGATCATGTACCCGGCAACACTCGTGCCTCAGCAGCTCGAGTGGCTCAACGTGGTGAACCCGGTCGCGGTGATCGTCGAAGCCACGCGAGACGTGACGTTGCGCCACAGCTGGCCCGACTGGTCGCTGCTCGGGGTTCACGCGGTACTCGCAACGCTGGTCCTCGCGACCGCGTTGGCTTACTGTCGAGCCGTCGAGCCGCAGATGTCCGACCTGGCGTGACCCTCGACATCAAACCCATGGCAGGCGAGCTCGGGGCCGACTCGGTGGCGGTGTTCCGCGACGTGGTGAAGGAGTTCCGTCGGGGGACCGAACGCGTGAACCTCCGCGCCGCTCTGCCTTGGGGTGATCGCCGGAGGGTGCTGGAGCGCGGCGAGCATCATGTTGCGCTCGACGCCGTGTCGATGGATCTCCAACGGGGCGAGGTGCTGGGTGTGATCGGGCCGAACGGGGCCGGCAAGTCCACCCTCCTGCGGTTGTTGGGCGGCATCACCCTTCCAACGGCAGGCGAGATCTGGACCAGGGGACGTATCGCCTCGTTGATCGAGCTCGGCGTCGGGTTCCATCCCGACCTCACGGGCCACGAGAACATCTGGTACACCGCGGCGGTGCTCGGGATGGAACGGCGTGACATCGAGCTGCGGTACGAAGAGATCGTGGCGTTCTCGGGCATCGATGAGGACGCCATGGCGTCTCCTGTGAAGCGCTACTCCTCGGGAATGCTCGCACGGTTGGGGTTCGCGGTTGCCGCCCACGTCGATGCCGACATCCTGGCGGTCGACGAGGTGCTGGCCGTGGGCGACGCTGACTTCCAGCGCAAGAGTTTCGAGCGGATGCGGGAGCTCCGGGACGATGGTGCTGCGATCGCATTCGTCTCCCACGACCTCTGGATGGTGGCGCAGATCTGTGATCGGGCCGTCGCGCTCGACGCCGGGCGGGTCGTCGATCAGGGCCCAGCAGCGGAGGTCGTCGAGCGTTACGCCGGGGCAGGGGTGGCCGGTGGCGGGGTCTGGGGTCGTGCTCCGGTGCAACTCGCCGACCTCGCCCTCGAGCCGGACGAGATCGCGAGCGGAGGTGGGTTCAGCATCACCACGACCCTCGTGGTGCGAGATCCGACTCCGAGAGCCGCGGTGTATCTCACCATCGAGGCTTCGCACGGTGCGGTTGTGTTCGACATTCGGATCGATGCGGCGAACGATGCGGTGTCTGCTCGAGGCCGGCACCGACTCGTCGGCGAGGTCTTCACCTTCCCTCTGTCACCGGGCGACTACCAGGTGGAGGTCAGCGTGCTGGAGGACGGCGATCGACGTTCCTGCCTGGGCCGGCTGGCTGCGCCTTTCAGAGTGCTCGGAACCCCGGGGATCGGGACGATCCGCCTGCACACCGACTGGCACGTCGTGACCGAGGTGGTGTGAGCCGGGTCGGCGACCGCGATCCTCCGCGACGTCCCAACGAGTAGCGTGCTCCGACGTGTGGCTGTGCGGGACCCGCGAGCAGGAGCGCTTCGCCTCGGTGATCGGGCCGGGGCGCGTTTCGCTCGTGCTTCGCGTCGGGGTCCTCGCAGTTGCCATCACCGTCCTCGCGGTGAGCTGCGCTCCCGCCGGGGGCAACCCCCCGGTCGCTTCGCCGACCGAGGTGCCTGACGACGTGGTGCAGGCGTGGACTGAGCGGATCATCGAGAAAGTCGAGGCCTACGGCGTGTCGCCTCCCGTGGCGGCGCGGCTGCTCGCCTACAGCTCGATTGCGATGCGACAGGTTCTGGCCGCATCCGAGTCGGTCGAGCCGCTTCGAGGCATCGAAGGCCTACCTGCCCCGACCGATACGCACGAGGAGGTGTCGTGGACCGCTTCGGTTGGGGCAGCGGCCGCGGAGGTGGCCTCCTCACTGTTCGTCGGCGAGGAGGCGCGTCAGGACTTCTCCGCCGCACTCCAAGAGGACCTCCGCTCCCTCTCCGGCTCGACCGAACAGGCGGTGCTGGATCGCTCCCGAGCTCTGGGGAGCGGGGTCGGCCGCGAGGTGGTCGCGTGGGCAGGTTCGGACGGGTACGAGCAGGCCGCAACCGAGGTGTCCGGCGTTTCGGGCGATCGAGGCGGATGGCAGCCCACGCCGCCGGGCTACTCCCCACCCTTGGAGCCCGAGTGGGGTGAGCTGCGGATGTTCGTCCTCGATCGTGGCGACTGTCCCGTCCCGCCACCGGTCCCCTACTCCGAGCAGCCTGATTCGGATTTTCGGGGTCAAGCCATGGCGGTCCGTCGTGTGGCGGCGACCCTCACGGCAGAGCAACGTGAGATCGCCCGTTTCTGGAACATGGAGCCCAGCACAGGTACGCCAGCGGGCCACTGGACCCGCATCCTTGACACCTTGGCGAAGGAGCGAGATCTCTCCCTTCTCGACCACGCCGACGCACAAGCGATGATGGCGGTCGCCATGGCTGACGCCTTCGTGGCAGGTTGGCGTGCCAAGTACGAGACGAACGTACTCCGCCCCGTGACCTACGTGCGTCAGCAGCTCGATCCGACCTGGCTGCCGTTCCTGGTGACACCGCCATTTCCCGAGTATCCGTCGGGCCACTCCCTCGCATCTGCGTCTGCTGCTCGCGTGCTGAGCGGATTGTTCGGTGACGTGTCGTTCACCGCGACGAGCCGTGACGGCCTGGCCGCGAGGACCTTCGACAGCTTCGACGCCGCTGCGCAGGAAGCGGGGCAGTCCCGGCTGTACGCCGGGGTGCACTATCCCATGGGGATCGAGGCCGGGGGCGTGCTCGGCCGATGTGTCGGTGACGAGGTCTTCGATCTTGTCGCCCACAGGCAGCGTGCCTGATGACGAGATCGATCAAGCGTGACCTGCGACTGGTGGCACCCGTTGTGCTGCTCGTACTTGGTTTCGTCGCCGCGGTGTTATGGGTCGGCGACGGACCCGACGATGCCCAGAGGGCTGAAGGAGCGGTGGCCCCAGCGCAAGGCGCCGGGCCAGGTGACGTCGCCGCGTCCGACGATCTGGCGAACGTGCGATTCGTCGACGCGGCGCAGGAGGCGGGGATCCGCCACCGCCAGCAGCGGAGTGTGGGCCCGCCCGACTGCCTCTTCCACGATGCGGTCGATGAACCGCTCCCCGAGGGCGCGTGGAGTCAGGCGATGTCCTACGTGGACTGTTACGAGCAGCGATTCAGTGGCGGTGTTGCGGTCGGTGATGCTGACGGCGATGCGGTCGACGACCTCTATGTGACTCGGCTCGACCGACCAGGAATCCTCTACGTCAATCGTGGTGACGGCACCTTCGTCGACTGGACCCGCCAGGCCGGACTCGATCGGTTCGACATCCATGCCAATGGCGCTGCGTTCGCCGACATCGACAATGACGGTGATTCAGACCTGTATGTCACCACGATCAGCGCGCCGAGGTTCTACCTCTTCGTGAACGATGGCTCCGGGGTGTTCACCGAGGAGGCGGTGGCTCGGGGAGTCGACCTCGGTGATGATGAGCCGCGGGCGGGATTCTCCATCGCAGTCGGCGATTACGACCTCGATGGCTTCGTCGATCTCCACACGACCGAGTGGCGGGCGCCGCTGCGGCAGGGCGATGCGCCGTCACCGCACGCCCGGCTCCTGCACAACCTCGGAGGGGACCGCGCCGGGTTCTTCGAGGACGTGACCGTCCGGGCGGGAGTGGAGCTCGATCGTGAGCCGGCATGGATGCCGTTGTTCATGCGCCAGGCTGGACGGCACCAGAGCTTCTCGTTCTCAACGGCCTTCGTCGATCTCGATCGCGACGACCTGCCGGACCTGGTCATCGCCAGTGACTTCACCACGAGTCAGTTGTTCTGGAACAACGGCGACGGGACCTTCACCGAAGGCACCCGCGACGCCCGGGTCGACACGGTTCGGTTCGGCATGGGTTCGACGTTCGGCGACTACGACGCTGATGGTGATCTGGACTGGTACGTGACCTCGATCATGAACCCCGAGACCAGCTGCCTGGGTCGCCCGTGCGAGAGTCCCTACAACGGGAACCGTCTGTATCGAAACGACGGTGATCGGGTGTTCGCCGACGTCACGGATCAGGAAGGCGTGCGCAACGGATTCTGGGGTTGGGGCGTGGCCTTCGCCGATGTCGACAACGACGGACTCCTCGACCTGGTCTCCACGACCGGCCAGGACTTCGGTGACGAGGACCCTCAGCTGGTCCGGTTCCACGACACGCCGATGCGTCTCTGGCACAACACGGGCGAGGGTGGCTTCGCGGAAGTGGCAGAATCCGTCGGCATCGACTCGACGCGCGAAGGCAAGGGCCTCGCCGTGCTCGACTACGACCGTGATGGCGACCTCGACCTGTACGTGGCGAACAACGGGGCCCGCCCAGCCCTGTTCCGAAACGACGGTGGCAATCAGGAACACTGGCTCCGCATCCGGGCGCAGGGTGTGACCTCGAATCGCGACGGCGTGGGCGTCGTCGTCGAGATACGGACCACGCCCGGCGGAGCCGTGCAGCGGCGGGAGATCGGAGTGGGTACCCACTTCTTGGGACAGAGTGAGCGAGTCGCCCATTTCGGTCTCGGCGAGGTCGACCGAGTCGCCGAAGTCGTCGTCCGTTTCCCTGCGACCGGGCGTTCCGTGACACGCACGGATGTCGCCGCTGACCAGGTGCTCACGATCGTCGAACCCGATGGCTAGCCCGTGACGGACGGTGTGATCGGTGGGGTGCGTGGCGAACGCACCTTCTCCTGTCAAGCGCCGAACGGTGCCATTCATGTCGGGACCGACGGACAGGTCGGTCCGTGCCCGTTCAATGCAACGGTCCGGTACGGCAGTGTGCTCGTCGACTCGCTCAGCGATCTCTGGTCGTCTCCGCCCGCCGAGCGTCTCCGCGCGTCGACCGACGTAGGTGTGCCCGGGCCGGGATGCGCCCCTTGCGCGGTGCGCCTCTGCTCGACGGAGGGCGCACCGTCGCCTGCTCGCTTCTACGAGCGTCTCGACCTGAAGGAGAAACGGCAAACGCCGGTCCGACTCGACATCGATCTCGATGCCGGGGCCGACCAGCGCGGTCCTGGAGCGGGGGTCGTCGACGACGTCAGGGCGTGGGCTCCAGATCTCGACGAGGTGCGCCTTCGCGGCGATGACGTACTCCTCACCGCTGCCGGTCGGACGATCCTCGAGGTCCTCGCGTCGGAGGATGCGACGCCGACCGTCTGGATCGACACCAAGCTCGCTGAACCACCGCAATGGTTCGACGCGGTGCTCGAGAAGGTCGTCGTCGTGCCCGTCGTCGAGGTTCTGGCCATGGACGAAGCCGTTGCAGGGGGTCTCGACCCCCACCGTCATCCGACGGTGGTGCCCGAGGTGCTCACGCGCCTCTCGACCTCGGCCCGCAAGGCCGGTCTCAAGCCCGAGATCCGGTTCTCTCTGCGGCGGGAGAACTGGGGGGATCTCGGCGCTTTGTGTCGGATGGCCGATGACCTCGATGCCGACCTCGAGGTCGAGGTGGCGACCGAACCGGTTCGCTCGAGCGTCGCCGACCTTCCGCGGATGGTGTTGGACGACATCGTCCGCTCGCTGCTGCGACAGGACGGGCAGCTTGCACCCCGCTTGGGACCGAGTCGATCCGCGTGGCGCTCGACGCTCGATGAGCTACGGCGACTGCAGGATCGTCCCTCCCAGCCAGGTCGTTTCGATCTGGTCGAGACATTCGCTGCAGAAGCGCCCGCGTCGCCCATCATGGACTTCTCGTCCGCGTGCGCCGTGCTCGGTGCTCGTCCAGAGGAAGTCGAGGCGCTGTGGTGCGATGCAGACGATGTCGTTGAGGACGCCACGGACACGTTCGTCGGCCTCGAGAGGGATCGATGCATCGGACGCCCGGTGGTCTCCGTGTTCTCGGCGATCGATACCGTCCTCGGCCGTCGGCACCCCGATCGAGTGGATCGGTGGGTGGATTCGGGACGAATCGAGTGGCGAGTTCGCTGGGACACGAGTGTTCCGATCGTGGTGAAGGGGGTCACGATTCCCCGCTACGGCTCGACCGGACGTGTCGGTACCACCACTGCCGCGATCACGGTGGGCGTCCACGAGGGTTCGCCCACGCTCGATGAGCTCTGGAGGGATCGATGAGTGGCCAGGTTTTCGAGGTTTCACCCTTCGCCGGGACCAGCCTGGCCGAGGCGTTCGTTCGGCAGGTCACCACGCGTCCTGCGGCCGAGGCGGTTCGGGACGGAAACGGGGTCCTCAACTACCGCGAGCTCGATCGGCGTTCGACAGACTTGGCCGGTGAGCTCATCGCACGTTGTGGACCCGTCGCGGAGCCCATCGCGTTCTTGACGCCGCATGATTCTGCCGCCGTCATCGCGCTTCTCGGCATCCTCAAGGCAGGCAAGATCGCGGTTCCTCTCGATCCGCTGCAACCCCCTGCGGTCCAAGCGGAGATCGTCGCCCAGTGCGGCGCACCCTTGGTGGTCACTTCGAGCGTTGCGCGAGCTCGCGCCGAGGCGACGACCGCTCCCTTGATCGACCTCGATGAGGTGCCGTCCGTCCGTCCGGTCCCGCCCCTACCGGAACTGACCCCCGACGCCTTGGCGGCGATCCTCTACACGTCAGGCACCTCGGGGGCGCCGAAGGGGGTTGTCAGCACCCATCAGTGCGAGCTTCATTCCCTGTGGACCGTGATCGATCGAATGCAGGTCGGGTCAGGGGATCGTGTCGGCGTCGTGATGCCCCTCAACTACCGGTTCGCCCTCGCCTTCACCCTGTCCGCGGTCATGAGCGGAGGTGCGGTCACCTTCTATGACCTCCGTGCTGATGGCTTTCCAGGATTGCCGGGATGGCTGGCCCGCGAAGGTGTGTCGGTGCTACCACTCGTGCCGACCATCCTGCGCGGGCTCGGGGCCGGGGCCGGTGGCGAGCGCACCTTTCCCGGTGTCCGCACCGTCATGATCGCCGGCGAGCGGGCTGAACCCTCTGATGTGGAGACGGCCCAGGCGGTGTTTGCTGCAGAGGTCCAGGTGGTCCATGCCTTTGCCACGACGGAAACGCAGCTCGTTGCCATGCATGACCTTCGCCCCGGCGAGCCGGTCCCCGCCACTGTTCCCGTCGGCCGTGCCGCGCCGGACAAGACGGTCGAGGTGGTCGCTGGTGATGGTCGGCCACTTCCCGAAGGCCAGATGGGCGAGGTGGTGGTGCGGAGCCGCTTCCTGACGGAGGGCTACTGGCGTCGCCCCGACCTGACCGATCTCGTCTTCGGTCCCATCGACGCAGCCGGCGAGCGTCGCTACCGAACGGGCGACCTCGGCGTGATCCGCGAGGGTGGCCTCCTCGAACTCTGCGGGCGTGAGGACGGCCAGGTCAAGATCCGTGGACATCGAGTCGACATCGCCGAGGTCGAAGCCGCGCTCCTCGACCTGGATGCCG
The DNA here is from genome assembly GCA_964630585.1 of uncultured Gordonia sp. Taxonomy (GTDB): domain Bacteria; phylum Actinomycetota; class Actinomycetes; order Mycobacteriales; family Mycobacteriaceae; genus Gordonia. The sequence goes on along the minus strand of CAZVVS010000015.1, from coordinate 10,991 downwards.
TCGAGTCCGCCGTGGTCGTGTCGCAGCAGGCGGGTGACCACCTCGCCCTTGCGGCCTACGCAACGCTCGTTCCCGGGTCCGGTCACCTGACACCGGCAAGCCTGCGAACGGCGCTCGAGGAGGTCTTGCCCGACTTCGCGGTTCCCGCCGCGATCATCGTCCTCAACGAACTCCCGCTTCTCCCCAACAGCAAGGTGGACCGACGTGCGCTCCCCCTGGTGGACATCAGAGCAGTGCGAACGTCGGCACCTCATCCCGAAGCCGATGAGGCCGCGAGCACCTTCCTGAAGGAGGTCGTTCGCCTCTGGGAATCGGTGCTGGAGTTGTCACCGATCGAACTGGACGACGACCTGTTCGACCTGAGCGACCGGTCGCTGGACGCCGCCCGGCTCGTCGTGGCGATGGAGGAAGCATTCGGTGTGCGCATCCCGATCTCCGCACTCGTTCGGGCGAGGACTCCTCGTGCCATGGCCGACTTCGTGGAGTCGGTGCGACGCGACCTCGTCGACGGCACGCCGAGCGTGGTGGCCCTGTCCCCATCCCAGACGGGTCCGCGTCTGTTGCTGTGCCCGGACCTCAGTGGATCGCCCTTTCGATTCAGGGCACTGGCCGACGCGCTCGAGCCTGATGTCGGGTTGTTCGGCTTCGAGTCGCCGCTCTTCGCCGATCCGCGGGCGGCAGTCAGGACGGTCCAGGACCTGGCTGCCTACAACGTCGAGAAAGCGATCTCGGCGGACCCGGACGGTCCTTACCACCTCATCGGATGGTCGGTCGGTGGGTTCGTCGCGTTCGAGATGGCACGTCAGCTGGCGACAGGAGGCCGATCGGTCGGTGCGGTGATCATCGTCGATGCCGGCCCCAACATGATCAAGCGCTCGTATGCTCCGTTCAGCGAAGCTCGCCGACGTTCGCGACGATCACCGCGGCCGACCATCGAGCTCGCGGAGGGCGGTCATGCGGACGGGCGCCTGGTCCGATTGGCCGACGCGACGCTACCGATCGCCCTTGCGGATCGATTGGTGTGGTGGCACGACTTGCGTCGCCATGGCCAGATCCGACCTCAGCGGCGGCTGCCCTACGTGTGGCGGGTGAACTGGCTGGCCGCACGTGACTATCGCTTCGGGCAGCTCGACCATCCGGTGACGTTCATCACGTCGAAGCGGCCGGGGGCACCCGATCCGACGAGTGGGCTCGCCGACCACGTGGCGGCGGAGGTCGTGTTGACCCACGTGGTTGGCGAGCACGAGCGCTTGGTCTTCGAACCGATGGTCGAGGGAGTTGCCGTCGCCGTCCGTGAAGCGATCGCCCGTCACGCCTCGGGGCGGGGCGATGGTGGAGCCCAGCGGGCGTAGATCCGTCGTGAACCTGGCCCAACAGGGGCCGTGACCAGCTCGATCTCCTGCGGGTCGTGCGTGATCTGGGGCGCTGGGGGGACGAAGCGAATGCGCTGGGTTCGGGGTGTTGCCACCGACTCCTGCTCCACGACCTCCACTTCGCAGCCAGCGTCTGCACCGAGGCGATGGAGCGCCAGGAGGAGGGGTCGGCCAGCTGCCTCTCCTCGACCGAGTCCGAGGAACCCGGTCGCCGAGGTGCGCGTGACGGTCTCGTGCTCATCCACGTCCAGATAGTCGGCCGACTGGGTCCACGTCGGGAGCGCGCTCAGCCTGGTTGGTGGTGGGGTCCTGACCGCCACCTGCGATTCCAGCAGGTTCACCGGCTCATCCACAGCTGACGTCACCCTGGCCTCGAGCCGGCCGAGGGTGTCGGTCCACGCTCCCCGATTGAGGTCCAGCGACCCGATGGCGAGATGGTCGGAGCGTCGCAGGGCGGCGAGAAGATCCGCGAGATTCCTTCGGGGGAGCGACCAGATGCTCGAGGTGGTCGGGTAGGCGACGGTGTTCACGATGGTCCGCACCCCGTGCTCCTCGGCGAACACCAGACAGTCGAGCAGCTCGTGCCAGTTGTGGCGCATGAGGGAGAACGTCATTGCGATCGTGGTGCCTGCCTCGAGGCAGTACCGGCGTAGGCGGAGGAAGTTCGCCATCACGACGGACCGGTCTGCGCCGATCCGGATCGACTCGAAGACCTCACGGCTCCATCCGTCGATCGAGACGGCGAAGTGCAATGGTCGCCGTTCCATGAGTGCGAGCGCTCGGGGAGGCAGGAGCGTCGCGTTGGTCGTGAGGTGACAGGCGGGCGGCGCGTCGAGCGTTATCACCGACTCGAGCACCCGGTAGGTCTCATCCGCCAGGAGCGGCTCTCCACCAAGCAGCTTGACCTGAACGGCGTTCATGAGGAACGGCGCGAGGTCATCGAAGAACTGGTCGCCGTAGACGGCAGGTAGCGGAGCGAGTCTCTCACGGCGCGCCCGGATAGTGGACGACAACTCTCCGTGGCACATGATGCACGCCAAGTTGCATCGATTCGAGAGAGCGAGCTCGAGACGCTTCGGCCATCGAGAAGGCGGGGCGAACTGGTCGTACTCCTGCAACGGCGCCGCACCGGTGCGCGCGCTCCACGCGCAGGCCTGGCACCCGTTCGAGAAATCGCCGAGGTCAAGCGCGTCGCGAAGGCGCTGGGCTCTGGCGCCTTCCCAGATCTCAGGGAGGCGTGCCTCGCGGATGTTGCCGAGGGGGTGCGCGACGTTGAAACAGCACGCCTGCACATCGCCACGCGGGGTCAGGTACATCGAGGTGGACGGGGCCCAACAGCGCGTGTGGCTCATGGATGGACTCCCAACTCGCCAGCCAGCGCGGCGAGGGCCCGGTCGATCTGGTCGCGCTGCTCCGTCCACTGACGTGCACGCGACGATCGACGCTGGCGAACCGAGGGATCGCGGAGCACAGCAGTGCTTGAGTCGGCAATGGCCGCGATGTCCAGGTAGGGCACCACGGTGATCCCCACGGGATCCTCGGGTGTCGTGAGGTTGTCGGTCACGACCGCAGGCACCTCGGCCTCGATCGCGTCGACGACCAGCGCTCGTGCCCGAGGGTCTCGAGACGTCACCACGACGAGATCGGCGGCGAGGACGCTGGTCGGCGACGCCGCAAGTGGAAGGCAGTGGAACCGATCGGCCAAGCCGACGTGGGTCACGTCGAACAGGAACGGCCACCGCTCCCGGGGGGTCGAGTCGGTGAGCCACAGGAAGTGGAGTGACGTGGAGGGCAGGAGGCGCTGCAGTCGCCACGCGACAACCGGGAAGAGCTCGGGGGCTGACCACCAGTCCCGCTCCCCGGTCGAGACGATGATCTTGGCATCATCCGGCACACCGAGACGTGCTCTGATCTCGTCCGGATCGCCCGGGGGTCGTTGCACGCCGACTCGTCCGACGAGTACTCCCACGCACGATGGTTCCACGCCGGCATGGACGAGGCGCCGTTGGTCTTCAGGGTCCTCGGCGAGAAACCGGGCGGTGTGACGAATCACGAGCAGACGATCAGCAGGCGACAGTGCGTCGAGTGATCCATGGCCCGGAGGAACCGAGGTCACGACCCGTGGGTGTCGGGCCGTCAGCCAACCGACGATCCGTGCGCTCGCGGGATCGGTGCAGTAGATCACGGGGGCGTGTCGCTGCCGCCACAGCCAGAGGCGGAGTCTGGCGCTCTTGAGCGCCCGCGCCACGGATCGGAGCCCGACCGCGTCGACGAGCCGGGCCAACCACCATTGGTCGATTGCCGAGATGAGCCGGACCCGCGCGGTCGGTGACAAGCCGCGCGGGGGACTGGTCGCCCACGTCAGGACGTCGCAGGCCTCGCCGTGATGGCGTTCGATCCACTGGACGAGTTCGACGAGCGCGGGGTCGTGAGGGCCGCCTGCGCCACAGATGAACACCGGGCGTGAGGTCACGATGCCTCACCAGACCATCGTCTCAGGAGCTCTTCCACCAGTGCCGGTGCCCGTACCTCCACGTCGTGTCGGAGGCGAACCTCGGCTGCCGCTCGCTGACCGTCCTGGCGGCGTCGCTCCGGTGAGCTGAGATAGCCGGCCACGGCATCGGCGAACGCGTCGACGTCGGGGAATCTCACAACGACTCCGCCATCGGCTGAGCGGACGAACTCGGGTATCCCACCTCGGTCGAAGCACACGATCGGGGTGCTCAACGAGGCTGCCTCCAAGCACACGAGCGGAAAGGCATCCTCGCGCGAAGTGAGGGCCATGACATCGAACAGGCGGAACCAGTCCAGGGGCCGCGCTTGGTGTCCGACGAAGTGGACGCGACCCGCAAGGCCACTCCGATCGACATCGTGTCCGAACGGGCTGTCGGCAACCTGCGTGTCGCCACCGACCCAGAGGAAGTGCACATCGTTCGCCACCCGGTCGGTGACGAGGCTGGCCACGAGAACGAACAGATCGGGTGCCTTCCGCCAATGGGTGAAGCCGGCGCCGCCGACCACGAGCGCATCCTCTGGGATTCCGAGTGCCCGGCGCTGCTCCTGCGCCCACGTGGCGTGGCTGGGGGGCGCGGCAGTCTCGAGCGCGATCATCTCCTTGTGGATGCTGATACGGCTCTGTTCGATGCAATGGTGGCGAACCAGGTCGTCCTTGACGGTTTCCGCCACGGCGAAGAAGTGCTGAGTGTCGCTGACCAACAAACGCTGTTCACGCGGTTGCAGGTGGAATCGGAGACCGACGGACAGCTCGTGGATCGCCGTCACCACCCTCCGATCCGGCTCGGGCAGGAAATGGAGCGCTCGGATGCTCCAAGCGGTGTTCACGTAGACACGCCGGATCGCACGAAGGGGACGAAGTCTCGCACGGAGCGAGTGCAGTCGGGTCGCACGGGAAAGCCGGTCGCTCCCGAGGAACCGAGCGGCTCGTTCGAGGGGGGTCGAATGCACCGCCTGATGCCATTCGTCGAGCACGATGGTCGGGGCGAGCGCCTCGTAGTCATCGAGCAGATCTCCACCCTCGAGCAACAGGATCGAGAACTCGAGGTCTGTGTGGCGGCGCACCCAGCGCAGCAGGTGCAGCAGGCCGATCGGAGGCCCCGACCGTTCAGCACCGTGCCCGATGAACAACGCCGGCTGGCCAGTCACCCTCGCTCCATCCCCTGGGTCACGCCGGCTTCCATGGCCAGGATGCTGCGAGCGATCGCCGGTGCCCGAACGGAGGTCGTGTAGTTCCGCAGGACGTGTCGTCGGCCGGCGGACCCGAGATGAGCGCGCGTGTCCGGCTCGTCGATCAGGGTCGTGATCGATCGAGCGAAAGCGCCCACGTCGGGGAACGGCACCACGAAGCCGCATTTCGACTGGTTGACGAGCTCCGGGAGCCCACCACGGTCGAAGCAGACGATCGGCAGACGCGCCGCGGCAGCCTCCAAGCCGACGAGGGGGAACGCGTCCTCCCGTGACGTGAGAGCGAAGACGTCGAACATGGTGAACCAAGGCGTCGGATCGTCGACTGGGCCGAGGAAGTGGAAGGAGCGGTCGAGTCCGAGGGCGTCGGCATCACGGCGGACCGCCGTCTCGATCGAGCCTTCGCCGGTCGCCCCACCCAGCCAGGCGAAGTGCACCTCCAACTCCGGGCGCTGATGGTGGAGCTCGGCGGCGACCGCCAAGAGGAGGTCGGGTGCTTTCCGCCACCCCGTGCTGCCGCAGGCGCCGATCACGAACGCGCCGTCGGGCCATGGCACCCCGGGCGGTCGCGGCTTGTCGACCGGCGGATCGATGAAACCTGGTTGAAGCTCGAGGTCGTCGGGTGGGATGCGGAGCGTCGATTCGACGTAGCTGCGCACGGCGTCTGACACCACGAGGAAGCGATCCGTCCGCTCCACCAGCAGTTCGAGGTCGGAGCGGGGGAGGAAGTGCTCGAGACCGACCGACAATTCGTGCACGTGGGAGACCACCGGACGGTCATCGCGTAGATGTCGGAGGGCGTGAACGGAGCCGGCGGTGTTCACGTACACGACGCTCGGAGGAGCGGTCTCTCGGAGTCTTCGACGCAGATGACGGCCCCGAAGGTGTGCCTGGAGGCGGTCGAGGCGAGCGCGGCGCGCGATGCCCACTGCGATTCGGTCGGTCCAGCGAGGTTCGACATCGTCCAGGACGTGCACATTTCCCAGAGCCTCGAATTCAGCGAGCATCGGGCCACCCTCGAGGAGCACGAACTCGACATCCATGTCGATGTTCTCGCGCAGCCACCGACAGAGCCGAAGAAGCAGTACCGGAGGCCCGGTTCGTTCAGCTCCGTGGCCGAGGAACAGCACCCGGGGCCTCACGGACGGCGCATCGGCGCGATGCGCCGGTCGCTTCGCCATTGCGCTCAGGATCCTGCCAAGCGGAGCACCTCGTCCGCCAACGCTCGAACGCATCGATCCGGGTCGTGGCGCTCGCGGACCCGAGCAAGCGCGGTGCGGGAGGCTTCGTCCAGAGCCTGGTCGTCCTCGAGGTACCGACCGAGACTCTCGACGTAGCGGTCGATGCGAGGAAACGGCACCACGGCCCCCGCATCGGGCGTCACGAACTCCACGATGCCGCCAGTGTCGAAGCACACTGTCGGCACCCCGACAGCCGCAGCTTCCAGGCAGGCCAGGGGAAATGCATCCTCACGTGAGGTCAGGGCGAACACATCGAACAGTGTGTACCAGCGTGCGAGGTCGGCTTGCTGCCCGACGAAGTGGACGCGGCTCGCGACGCCGAGGGACTCGAGCTCGTCGTGGCTCGGACGGGCGTCCGCCTGTCCCCGCGTCGGCCCACCGACCCAGACGAAGTGAACCGGCCGGCCGGCGTTCGTCCTGTCCAGTCCTCGAGCCACCTCGCACCAGAGGTCCGGGCCCTTTCGCCACTCGGTGACCGCCACGCTCCCGACGACGCAGGCACCAGGTGGGATGGCGAGACGATGACGGAGCACCTCTGCTTCACCAGGGGTGATGAGCGGCTCCTCCACGAGCGGATAGGGGTGCAGTCTGATCCTGTCTGGGCGGACGCCGAAACGGTCACGCAGCATGGTCTCCACCGCGTGACAGCCCACGATGAAGGAGTCGGCGCGCTCCAGCAGATGGGCACGGTCGGGTTCCGGCAACACCTGGCCGAACCCGATGTCGAGCTCATGCACGTAGGCGATGGTCGCCCGCGAAGCTGGTGGGAGGAACCGCAGTGCACGAGCGCTCCAAGCCGTGTTGAGGAAGACGACGTCGAAGTCTTGAAGGTGCGCCCATCGCGTCGTGAGGCTGCGGGTCCGTCGCCTTGCCGCCGCGGCATCCTCGTCGAACTCGTCGTCATCGAGTTCCCACACCGGACCGAGGGCCCAGAAGTCATTGAGCAGCGCACCGCCCCCGCGCAAGACCGCGGTCTCGACCACGACGCCGGGCCGTTCCGAGAGGTGGCGCATGAGCGCGAGCAGCGCTCGAGGAGGTCCGCTGCGATCGGCCGCGTGCGCGACGAACAGCATGCGGCGGGTGGCGCTGGTCAACCGAAGATCCGTTCGAGGTCGGCCAGTGCCCTGAAGGCACTGGCCCGATGCCGAAAGCGGGCGTCGACTTCTCCCGTCAGTCCGCGAGCCAGTCCTTCCACGTCGCCGTACGCGCAGGTGCGGTCATGGAGGCCGTCGTCGACCAGCGCGAGGTCGAAGCGGACGACCGGGACACCGGCAGCCCGCACTTCGGACAGGCGCCACCCCCGGAACGGGCCCCTGGCCGTCAGGGCGAGGATGTCGATGGCGGAGGACAGGTGAGGGCCCACCTCAGCGTCGGGAAGGAGGAGCACATCCTCTGTCAAATGAAGTTGCCAGAGCGTGTGACGGATCTCGATGGAACTGGTACTGGCCTCCGTGCCGATCCAGAGGGCCTGGAGATCGACCCCGGGGGAGGTGTCTCTGACCGCCCAGAACGCCCGGAGGAACCGATCGATCCCGCCGACCGGGTCATCGGTACCGGGACCCATGCCGCCAATCACGATCGACGCGGGACGAAGGCCGAGGCGTCGACGGTGTCGCTCCCAGGTACCGGAGGCCACCCGAGTGTCGTGCAGGGATCTGGGCGGCCCCACGGTCTGGCTCGCGAGCCCGCACGTCACCTCTGCGGTAGGGCCCGCCGAGGTCGGCGGCCGGTCTGCCTCGGAGTCGAGCAGCGCGGCTGTGGTGTGACCGCCCCGAGGGAGGTAGTGCGAGACCTCTGGTCGCAATGGTCCCACCAGCAGCACCGCGTCCAGGCCCCGCCAACGGAACCACCACCAGCGCACGACGGCGTGGCGGAGTTTGCGCATGGCCGCGCGCTGCCCCCATCGCTCGAGGGTCTGGGGCAGTCGCCAGCGGTTGATGCTCTCGATCTCCCGTACCCGACGGCCCTTGGCCGAACCGCGGGGGAGATCCGAACGGTCCCAGACCAGGAGGGAGATCTTCCAACCTCGCTCGCCCGAGAGATGGCCGATGAGTGCATCGGCGACCTGCCACCAATCGTCGTTCGCTGGCCGATCGGCCACCACGAGGAGCCGCCGCCTCATCGCTGAAAGGGAGGTCGTCCGGTCGCGTCGAGATCGTTCGCGGAACCGTTGCTCAGGGCGCCGCCGTGGTCGGCGGAGACCGTCGCCAAGATCCTTAGGGCGCCGACAGCGAGCTGTCGAACGTAGGCCACGAGCTCGTACCCCGTCGCACAGCGGACGACGATGCGGCGAGTGTGAGCGTCGATGGGCACGTCAGTCACGGTGGGTTGATCCTGGCGAAGGTGTGGTGCCAGCGCATCCAACGGTGAATGGCAGATGTCCCCGATGGTGAGCTCGAGACCCAGTTGGCGAAGATGCCCAGGATGACAATGGAGCTGGGTCACCTTGGAACACTCGTCCAGATCGATCTCCGCGATCGAGCCCGATCGAGACTGCCTGAGCAGGTGGGCGCGCAGTGCGGCCTCGGGGTCGAGCCAGTGTTCCACCGTCAGTGTGGCGACCTCGACCGGTCGGGCGTCGGTGTGCCGCTCGAATGTCCGCCGTTCGATGAGCTCACCGTCGACGCCGAGGCGCCGGACCTCACGCGAGGTCGATCCACCGGTCGGCGAAGAGGGATCGAACGATGGGAGGGAGGCGAGGGCGTCAGCGGCAGTGATCCCATCGACATCGACCGGCGGCAGCACGGGATCGTCACGGAGAACCTGGACGTCGAAGGGTGCGAGGTTGTGGTCGAGTTGACAGACCACGATCCGCTGAGGCGGGATGGTCGGGCCCGTGGGGTCGATCGTGGCGGGTGGTGCGGTGGCCACGGCCTGGCGGAGACGCCCGAGCTCGGCTTCCCAGGCGCTTCGCCAGGGTTCGGCGAGATCCTCGAGTGCCGCCTGGTGCCCTTCGAGTCCACGGACGATGGCCTCGAGTGCGGGTCGATCCAAGTGAAAGGGGCTCGCGAACCGTGGGGCGGTCACCGTGTTCACCCACACGGGCGCGTCGAGCGACTCGCCCAGGCGAAGCACCGCGGGGAACTCGTGCCAGTTCTGTGGCATCAGGCAATAGGCCAGTGCGAGATCGGCGCCGGTCTGTCGGGTCAGGTCGCGCATGGCATCGAGATTCGAGCGCACCTCCGCCCACCGCGCGCCGCGCCGTACGCGCTCGAAGACGCCGGCTGATGCCCCGTCGACCGATACGACGAGTGAGATGCGAAGTCGGCGCACCAACTCGCGCACCCGCTCGTTCCAGACGGTGCCGTTGGTCGTGACCCGGATCTCCAACGGTTGATCCAGGTAGGCGAGACGCTCCATGAGGCGCCGGGGCTCACGGCCGAGGAACGGTTCACCGCCGAAGAACTCCACCTGGCGCAGCGTGGGGAGGAAGGTCTCCAAGTCGTGGAAGAACTGCTCGTCATAGACGACGGGCAGAGGTGGACGGCCCTCGCGCTTCGTTCGGATCGTGGAGGAGAAGTCCCCATGGCACATCATGCAGTCGAGGTTGCATGCGTTGGACAGGGCCGCCTCGAGCTGGACCAGTCGCGGCCCGGGTTCCATCGGAAGGTGATCGAAGCGCCGCGCGAACGCGAGTTCACGTTGACCGGCGGCGAGGTGGGGAGCGCACTCTTGACAGCCGAGGGACAGGTCCCCGCTCGCCATGGCAGCTCGGAGCCGCTTGGCCCGCTCGCCGGTCCAGATGTCGGTCAATCGATCGGTCGCGATCGAACCGAGCTGGTACGTCGATTTGCAGCAGGGCCGAACGGCGCCGTGCTGATCGAGGAACAGAGAGGTGAAGGGAGCCCGACACGGCGGCGACATGCCAGGCGGAGGGTCCGTCGCGGTGACCCGGAGGTCCGGTTCCGGTGCGAATCGTCGACGGGGCGCCGGCACGGGCACCGGGGCGCCGGCGTCCTCAGCAGCGGCCTCCGCCCATCCCCCGACGCGCCGAACGAGTTGTGAATACTGATCATGGTTGTGGCGGCGGTGAGGAGCGGGCGAGGCGGGCCCTGGAGAGAGGTCGACACGCGTGAGCTCGGCGTGGACCTCCCGAAGCTCGGCGGCTTGCAGCGTGCGCAACGAGTGCTGCACCGGCGCGATCACTTCGTTGAAGTTGAGGAAGATCCCGCGCTCGTCGCACCACCGAACGAAGTCGGGCATCTCCTGCCAGTTCGCGCGCATCGGATTCACGTTGACCGTGAGCTGGCCAGGGTGGGTTTCGAAATGGCGGATGAACGCCGTCACGTTGTCCATCAGCGTCGTGAAGCTGCTTCCGACACGGATGGCCTCGTAGCGAGCTTCCTCGAGGGAGTCGAACGACACGTTCAGCTGGACGTAGCTGCGCTCGAGGAGCTGCCAGACCCTGGGGCTCGCGATCGTGCCGTTGGTCGAGATGTCGATTCGCAAGTCGGGTCGATGTTCCGTCACCACCGCTGCCGCCGCATGGACCAAGTCGTGCAGCATCGGCTCACCGCCACTGAATCGCAGCCGATGCAGCCCGGGCAGCACCTCGACGAGGTGGTCGATGAAGTGCCGGTCGTAGGGGACCTCCAACGCGGGGCGGTGCTCCCGCCGCTGTCGGATGCGTGAGGAGAGCTCGCCGTTGCACATGACGCACTCGAGGTTGCAGAGG
>CAZVVS010000014.1:0-26446 GCA_964630585.1 uncultured Gordonia sp. | reverse complement strand
CACCGTGAGCCGGACGCCGGTCAAGGTCAAGGCGGGGCCGTCGGGACTCGTGTACCAGAGCGTCATGTTCGGCCTGATGCTTATCGGCCTGGTCTGGCTCGTCGTCTACTACCTCGCCGCCACCCCGTCGACCTACGGCGGCGACGGCCAGTTCCTGCACTGGATGGCCAATCTCGGCCCCTGGAACTTCCTCATCGGCTTCGTCCTGATGGTCGCCGGGTTGCTGATGACCATGCGCTGGCGCTGAGGCCGACTGTGCGAGTTCTCCCCAGCTGTGGAAATTACATGTGTGTAATTTCTCCACACTGTGGATAACCCCTGTGGATAACTAGCCGTTCCTGGAGGTCATGTGCAAGCGTCCTGGTCCACTCCGCTCGCGTTCGGCTATGCCCTGCTCATCGGAGCGGCGGTGCTGGTCGTCGGGACGCTGGCCACCGGGATTGACGCCATCGGCATGGTCCTCGTGCTGGTCGCCGCCCTCGGCCTGGTGTTCTTCGGGGTCTCCGCGCTACGGCTGCGGCCCAGGCTGGCCGTGCACGACAACCTCCTCACGGTGCGGACCCTCACCGGGCAGAGGTCGTACCCGCCCGAGGAGGTCTACCGCATTCGAGTACTCTCGCTGCGCCACATCGGCCGACGTTCCTCGCAGCTGGAACTGGACCTGGCCAATGATGCGGCGACTTCGCGCGACGACGAGGAGTCGCGGCGGCGCGGACTGCCCCCCGCCGACTCGCGGTTGGTGGTGTTCGGGCGCTGGGATCTCGGCGACGACCCGCACGCGGTAGCGGATGTACTCGCCGCCGCGGGGTTTCCCGTCGAGCAGTGATAGATCGAGCGATGTTCGATCGAGAAGTGGTTGTCAGCCCTGCTCAGTAGCAGTAGCCCCAGACCCAGCGGCCCTTCTGCTTGTCCCGGTAACGCGACTTGGATTTCGGTTTGCGCTTCGGATCCTCGGGTTCGGTGCAATAGTCACTGACGAATCGACTGCCGCGCCGTAACGGGACGGGAAACATGGTGCGGGACTCCTCGCGTGATCTGATCGGCGCCAACGGCCACCCTCGGCCGATAGCAGTCAACCTACCCAGCGCCACCCGGCCGGGCACTGCTGATGAGCTACCAGTTCCCTGTGAGTCAATCAGCGAGATCAGCGCAAGTACGGCGAAACCACTCCCACGACGATGGCGACGAGAAGCAGCGCAGACATGGCCGCCCGCGCGGTCGCGTCCGCCCGCGCACGCAGCGCCACCGTCGGCGTCGCATTCCCCATCACCAGCTGCGGGATGTACAGGGCGGCCACCGTCGCGGCCGCGCCGAACAGCAGCCCACCGAGGTGTCCCACGAGGGAGATCCCCGGCACCGAGATCGAGATGACCAGGTTGATGGCGATGACGGCGATCACCTGGCCGGCCGGCGCCTTGAGTTTGAGGACGATGACGAGCATTGCGCCCATCAGCCCGTAGATCGCACCGGATGCGCCAGCGGTGGCGGTGTTCTCACCGGCGAACAACGCCACTGCGGCGCTGCCGCCGAACAGCGATGTCAGGTAGATCTGCAGGAACCGTCCGGTCCCCAGGATCGGCTCGAGCATCGTCCCCAGGATGTACAGCGAGAACATGTTGACCGCGATGTGCATCGGCGACAGGTGCAGGAAACCTGAGGTGAGGAGCCGCCAGTACTCGTGGTGGGCCAGGTCGATCGGCGACAACGTGGAGTTGTTGAACACCGGCGATTCCACGAAGCCGTAGAAACTTCCGGTGCCCGCCTGCGCAAAGCACACGCCATAGACCGCCAGGTTGATGGCGATCAGCGTGTAAGTGGCCAGCGGCCGGGCCCGCGCTACCGCGGTGCCCGGCCGTGGATTGGCGACGGAAATGCCTAGTCCTTCAACTCGATCGAGGTGATGACGACCTCGTCGACGGGGCGATCGCCCGGTCCGGTCGCCGTCGTGGCGATGGCGTCGACGACGTTGCGCGACTCCTCGTCGGCGACCTCACCGAAAATGGTGTGCTTGCGGTTCAGGTGCGGGGTCGGCCCGACGGTGATGAAGAACTGCGAGCCGTTCGTGCCGGGTCCAGCGTTGGCCATCGCCAGCAGGTAGGGCTTGCTGAAGGTGAGCTCCGGGTGGAACTCGTCCTCGAAGCGGTAGCCGGGCCCGCCGCGACCGGTGCCGGTCGGGTCACCACCCTGGATCATGAAGCCGTCGATGACCCGGTGGAACACCGAACCGTCGTAGAAGGGTCCGGAGTCAGTACCGCCGGCATTGGCGGTGCTGTACTCCTTGGAGCCGTCGGCAAGTCCCGTGAAGTTCGCGACGGTCTTCGGCGCGTGATTCGGGAAAAGGGTCACGGCGATGTCGCCGCGGTTGGTGTGGATGATCGCTGTATTCGTCACTCCGCCATCCAACCACTTCCGGACGGACGGCGGGGCGAAGGCCACCGAGTTTGGCCCGCACCGCAGAATTTTGGCAAGGTAGGACCATGTCCTTCACACCAACCGGCACGGTGCCGGGATCCGGGCGACTCCGTCGGCGGGCAATCGCCGCACTCGTGGCCGCAATCTCGGTGGCGCTGCTCGGCGCCGTCGCGGTTCGGCGGGCCCGTGGCGCCGGCCAGGACCCGGTGGCGCCGACGCCGCCGCGCGTGACCGACTTCTCCCGCTGACCCGATACGGGTCGCACCGGTGCCGCCCCACGGGGCCCACTTCGCGCACCTCGGCGATCCGAACAGGTAACTTTGCCTCATGAGTTCCGACCCGCGCGACGACGATTCAGCGGTCGACAGTCCCCTGAACCGTCGCCCCGTACCCCCGGCAGGTCCGCGCGTTCCTGCCTCGCCCGCGTCCCCGCCTCCCGCCGCGAACTCTCCGAGTTCCGCACCCACGCAGCGGGGGACGCGCGGACGGTCGTGGACACCAGCCCAGCCACCACCCGCCCGACGACGGCCCCCCACCAGCGCCAAGCGCGCCGAGTCCGCGCCGCACCCCGTGCCCGCGCCGGGCGCCAAGCCGCCAATCGAGGAGCAGCCGACGACGACGCTGCCCCCCGTGTCCGGTCCGATGAAGCAGCCTGCGTCGCCTCCCGGCGATCGGCCCAAGCCCGCTGCAACTGCCGCGCCGAATCCTGCGCAGCCGACGGTGGCACTGACACAGACCCCCGCGCCGGTCAAGACACCGCCGCCCTCCCCCGCCCCGGTGCCGCCCAGGCCGGCCTCACCGGCGGCGCCCCGCCCCGCCGCCGGCGCACCCCAGCCAGTCGCCGGCGCACCCAAGCCTGCCAAGCCCCATCCCCTCCCGGCACCCGCGGAACGCGGACTGAACAAGAACGCGCTACCCGCGCTGCTGTTCTCCTTCTTCGGGATCACCGCACCTGTCGGGGTATACCTGGGCCGCAAGGCCCGTCAGGAGATTGCCCGCACGGGCGAGACCGGTGATCCCTACGCCGTCGCAGCGCTCTTCATCGGATGGGCCTACATCACGGCCTTCGGCCTGGGTGTCGCGTCGTATCTGATCTTCGTCATCGGCGGCAGCTGACCCGGCGGGTTGGGTCGACGGCAATCACCGTCGACTGCGGCAATGCGTTGTCTGCGATCAGCCCAACGGAACGGGATAGACGTACCGGACCAGGTACCCCTCGAGGCTCGTGTTGGACGTCCCGCTCGTCGGCGTCCCCGCGTTCACCGGTGCCAACGGGATCTGGGCCTCACCGGACAACACGGCCACCTGCGCGTTGCTCGTGGGCGACGGGTAGTCCCAGCGACCACGGTTGGTGTCGGTGAGCCGTACGACCAGACGGTGGCCGGCGCGGACCAGCCAGTCGGTGGCGTACAGGCGGATGCGGGTCTCCCCGCGTTCGAGCATGGAGACGTTCTGACTGATCAGGGTGGCCCGACCGGACGGGGCGACGTCATAGAGGTCGACGGCGATGGGCGTGTTCTGGACCAAGGGGTTGGGATCGGTGTGGTGAGCGCGCGCGGTCACCACGATCCGCGGTGTTCCGCTGATGCGGATGGCCGACGGCTCCGGCGGCAGTACGGTCCACACGCCGTTGGCGCTCCTGTCCGCGGTGCGCTGGACAAAGTTGTTCGCCGCGGCCACGCCGTCGATCTGGGTGGCTAGCCACTTGCCCTTCACCTTGACCTTGGTGGCCACCTCGAGTCCGGTGTAGCGGTAGGTACCCGACTGCAACGGGACCGTCCGGATAGAGGCTTGGGCCGGCCAGGTCGGCTGCGCGCGCCAGGAGCCGGTGTTGTCCTGGACCAGGAATCCCGACGGTGCTGATCCCTTGCCCTTGAGGTAATGGTCGTAGAAACGGCCGACCTGTTCGAGGTAGTCGCCGCGGCCGGTGGAGGGGCGATCGGTGAGTCCACCCATCAGCGCGGTGCGGTCGGTGTCATTGCCACGGACGTGGTCCCACATTCCCAACCAGCCGGTGACCGGTCCCTTGGTGGCACGCAGCAATTCGGTCAGCCCGTCGGCAGCGGTGTTCTGATCGATGAAGCCCTGGGTGAGGAAGATCGGCACCGTCGAGTGCTTCAGCGGTTCCATGATCCCGCGGCCGCGCCAGTACGGATCGTTCGGCAGCGGGCTCTGCTGTGCGGTGAGCGTCGCCGGCACGCAGGCGGGGTTGATCAGGTTGGCGGCCGACCGCGTCGCGTAGTCCTGGAACTGGCGCGGGTTGACGTAGCTCGGCGGGTTCACCGAGGTGTAGACCAGGGACAGCGGCGTACCGATACGGGTCGTGCGCGGGACGCCGTTGCCATACAGGTAGCGGTACCAGTCGTATACCGGTTCCTGCGCAACTACCGCTGCCAGGCCGGGGATCCGTTCCCCGGCCGCCATCAGCCCGGTGATCCCGTCGTAGGACTTGCCGTACATGCCGACCTTGCCCGACGACCAACGCTGGGTGGCGGTCCACCGCACGGCGGCCCTCAGGTCGGAGCGATCGAGCTCGCCGCTGTTGTCCGGGCATCCGCCACTGGCACCGTAGCCGCGCAGATCGGCGAAGACCACTGCGTAGCCGCGCTCGAGCAACCGTGCACCCCGGAGGAGGTCGTCGTAGCGCTTCGGCGGCTCCTGGACGCCGATCCCGCCCGGCTGGGGCCGCAGGTGTTGGAAGTAGGGCCCGATCGCCAGCACCGTCGGCACGCGGCCAGCACGGTTGCGGGGAACGAGGACGTCGGCGTAGAGCTTCACCCCACCGGCGACGGGGATGTAGGCGCCGTACCAGTTGGCATTGCCCACAGTTCCCAGATGCGTGGTCTCCGCGACATTTGACGGCGCGGCCGCCACCGGACCGGACCCAACGGCTGCCGCCGTGCACACCGCGACAACGGCAAGCAGCAGCGCCCGAAGGCCCCCGGTCCGATGGGCAAACATAGCCTCCACATTATCGGAGCAGGCTGTCAGAAAGCCATTCGGGCAACGCATTGTGTCAGTTGCTGTACGGGGTGCGAGCCCGGGCAGGTCGGCGACCGTGCGACGATGGCCAGATGCGCGCCTTCGATTGCCCGGTTTGCGATCATTTCGTAGCCTTCGAAGATTCGAATTGCACCAATTGCTCGACCTCGTTCGGTTTGCACCCGCCCAGCCGCTCGATGGTCACCGTCGACGACCATGGTGCTCTCATCGACGGCGAGCAGTGGCTGCGCTGCACGCAGGCACAGACCACCGGCTGCAACTGGTTGACCCCCGCCGAGTTCGACGACGAGGAGAAAGGTCGCCGGGGGCGGTGTCTGGCCGACTCACTGATCCGCAAAGAGCCCGCCACCGATGACCTCGAGGCCCGCGACAAGCTCACGACGACCGCCGTCAACCTGCGCCGACTGACCTGGCAGCTCATCGACATCAAACTGCCCATCATTCCGTACTGGGAGGCCGAAGGCGGCCTGGCGTTCGACCTCCTGTCCAGCGCGACCAGCGGCGAGAAGATAATCATCGGGCACGCGAACGGCGTCATCACGATCGACCTCGACGAGTCGCTCGACGAGTACCGCGAACATCTGCGGGCCAGCCTGAACGAGCCGTACCGGACCATGCTCGGCCACTTCCGCCACGAAGTCGGCCACTACTACCAGAGCCAGCTGGTGGAGTCCGAGCCCGGCGCGGATAAGTACCTCGCCGAGTGCCGCGCCCTCTTCGGCGACGAGCAGGTCAGTTACGCCGACGCACTGACCCGCCACTACGACACCGGCGCACCGCCGGGCTGGCGGACCAACTTCATCTCCGAGTACGCGACGATGCACCCGTGGGAAGATTTCGCCGAGTGCTTCGCCCACTACCTGCACATCACCGACACCATCGACACGTGTCGGGAAGCCGGTATGGTCCTGCGCCGGGAGAAGATGCGGTTCACCGGGCCCGCCGGCGACATCGCGCCGCTGGAGAACTACGACGACGTCCCGGTGTCGTGGATGCTTCACGACTGGAAGTGGATGTCGCTATTCTTCAACCGCGTGAACACCTCGATGGGCAAGGACCCGCTCTACCCGTTCGAGCTGCCGGGTCCGGTAATCGACAAGCTCGGGTTCATCCACCGCGTGGTCCGCGACACCGCGCGGGCCATCATCCCCTGACCTGCGACGACAAGGAGCAGTCATGGCCGACGATCTCATTCTCACCCAGCGCCGCGGCGCGACGCTCGTCGTCACGCTGAACCGCCCGAAGTCCCGGAACGCATTGAACATCGGTCTCATCGTCGGATTGCACGAGGCCATCGCGGCCGCGGGCGCCGACGACGGGATCGCCGTCGTGGTCCTCACCGGTGCCGATCCGGCATTCTGCGCGGGCGTCGACCTCAAGCAGTTCGGGTCCGAGGACGCGTGGACCGGCGACACGTCCTTGCCGGATACGCCGCCCGGGCACCCGTGGATCCCGATCGACAAGCCGGTAATCGGGGCGATCAACGGTGCCGCCGTCACCGGCGGACTGGAGCTCGCCCTGGCTTGCGACATCCTCATCGCCTCGGACCGTGCCGTCTTCGCCGACACCCATGCCCGCGTCGGAATCATGCCGATGTGGGGGCTGACCGCGCGCCTGCCGGAGATGGTCGGGTTCGCCTTTGCCAAGCGGATGTCGTTGAGCGGCAACTTCGTCGACGCAAAGCTGGCCCTGCAGCATGGGTTGGTCACCGAGGTGGTCGAGCACGATCAGCTCCTACCGGCATGTCTGAAGCTCGCCGACGACATCGCATCGAATCACCGCGCCGCCGTCGCCTCCCTGCTGGGCTCCTACAACCGGGTGCGCGACGACCACCTGGTCCCCCAGGCGCAGATAGAGGCGGACACGGCAAAGGCGTGGCTGTCCGGTGGCGGGGCGAAGCTCGT
This sequence comes from uncultured Gordonia sp., assembly GCA_964630585.1. GTDB lineage: Bacteria > Actinomycetota > Actinomycetes > Mycobacteriales > Mycobacteriaceae > Gordonia. The sequence goes on along the minus strand of CAZVVS010000014.1, from coordinate 19,127 downwards.
CGACACGAGCACGGAAGCGGTGTTCGAACGGGGTCGCTCGCAGCGGTCGTTCGCCACTCGAAAAGATGAGTGGAGCCTAGGAGATTCGAACTCCTGACATCCGCCTTGCAAAGGCGGCGCTCTACCAACTGAGCTAAGGCCCCGGTCGTCGTCCGCGAGCGCGTGGCGCTGGGCCGACAGGTGTGGGTTTGGTGGGCCTAGGAGGACTTGAACCTCCGACCTCTTCGTTATCAGCGAAGCGCTCTAACCGCCTGAGCTATAGGCCCGTGAACCGAAGTGAAAGGCTACCCGATCCGACCCGCGACCACCAAAACGGTTAGTCGAGGTCGGCCAGAGTCACTTCGACGCCGCCGATGAAGTCGGCACACAGGTTGTAGATGAACGCGCCGACGCTGGCCAATGCCGTCAGGAGAATCGCGTCGATCACGCCCAGCAGGAAGGCCCAACCGAACACCGTGCCCGCGCCGATGGCGTCGGATGAACCCCCACCGTCGGTGGTCAGCGTGCTGACAGAGGAATTGACCTGCGACCACACCCCCATGCCGTCGAGTAGCAGGTAGAGCATCGCCACTGCGATCATCCAGATGAAGAAGCCGATGACCGCGAGGACCGCGGAGATCTTCAGCGTCGACCACGGATCGATGCGCCGGATCTGCACGCTGGCGCGCAGCGCCCGCGATGCGCCACCCGGGCCGACCTGGGTCGGAGCCGAGCGCGGGCCCAGTCCCCCAGAGGTACGGGCCGCCGATGTGGCGACAGCGGGCGTCGCATGGATTTCGTCGAGGTCGGGCAGATCCTTGGCCTTGATCTGCGAGCGTCCGATGCTGCGGGTCGGCGACTCGACGAACCGGTCCTTGTCGGTGCCGTTCGCCGCCGCGTCGTCGACCTTGGGCGCGGCGGTCCCGGTGATCAGCGGCTTCTTCTTCGGTGTCGACGGGTTCTTGGGCTTCGATGCGGCGTCGGGTGCGGGCGGGATGCCGCCCCCGGTGTCCGGCGCCAGCTCCTCGCCTCGCTGCCAAGGCGGCTTCACACCGGGAACGTCGGCGGCTCCCGGCTTGTCGGCCGCGGCCCCGTTCTTCTCGGCCTTGTCGGCATTCTTGGCCAACTCAGCGGCCTTCGCCGCAGCCGCCTGCGCAGCCGTCTCGGTCTTGGTGGTGGAGTCTGTGGTCGACTTTCCGCCACTGTTGTCCGCGTCGGACCCGTCGGTGCTCACGTAGTGAATCCTAGCTCTCGTCCGTCGAGTCCTCATCCGGCTCATCGGCGTTTCGGGCAATCGCCAACAGCGTAGTGCCTTCGTCGAGGTTCATCAGACGAACACCCTTCGTCTGGCGGCCGGCCTTACGGACCTGCTTGGCCAGGGTGCGGATCACGCCGCCCGTCGAAGTGATGGCGTAGAGCTCGCTTTCCAAGGTGACGCGAAGCGCGCCGATCAGTTCACCCCGACGCCGATCGTGCTGGATTGTCAACACGCCCTTGCCACCGCGGCCCTGCACCGGGTAGTCCGACATCAGGGTCCGCTTCGCGTAGCCGCCCGACGTCGCGCAGAGGAGGTAGTCCTCCTCGTCGACGACCACCATCGAGAGCAGTCGGTCACCGGTGTTGAAGCGCATGCCCTGCACACCGGAGGTCTGTCGGCCCATCGGCCGCAGCGCCTCGTCGGTGGCGGAGAACCGGATCGACTGTCCCTGTGCGGAGACCAGCAGCAGGTCGTCCTGCGCGCTGCACAGGCGGGCGGCCACCAACTCGTCGTCGCCGCGCAGGTTGATCGCGGCGATGCCGCCGGAGCGGTTGGAGTCGAAGTCCTCCAACTTGGACTTCTTCACCAGACCGTCACGCGTGGCCAATACCAGGTAGGGGGCGTCCTGATAGGACTTGATCTGGATGACCTGGGCGATGCGCTCCTCTGGCTGGAAGGCCAACAGGTTCGCGACGTGCTGGCCGCGGGCGGTGCGGGCCGCCTCGGGCAGCTCATAGGCCTTGGCCCGGTAGACGCGGCCCTTCGTCGTGAAGAACAGGATCCAGTCGTGGGTCGAGCTGACGAAGAAGTGCGCGACGATGTCGTCCTGCTTGAGGCCGGCGCCCTGCACTCCCTTCCCGCCGCGGCGCTGGCTGCGATACAAGTCGGTCTTGGTGCGCTTGGCGTAACCGGTTTCGGTGATCGTGACGACCACGTCCTCGCGGGCGATGAGGTCCTCGTCAGCCACATCGCCCTCGGCCGCGATGATCTTGGTGCGGCGCTCGTCGCCGTACTTGTCGACGATCTCAGCGAGTTCGTCGCGGACGATCGCCCGCTGTCGCTCCGGCTTGGCGAGGATGTCGCGCAGGTCGGCGATGACCCGCTCGATCTCGGCCAGTTCGTCGATAATCTTCTGCCGCTCGAGCGCGGAGAGTCGGCGCAGCTGCATCGCGAGAATAGCGTCGGCCTGAATCTCGTCGATGTCGAGCAGCGCGATCAATCCGTTGCGCGCCTCCTCGGTGTTGGCCGAGCGGCGGATCAGGGCGATGACCTCGTCCAGCGCGTCGAGCGCTTTGACCAAGCCGCGCAGGATGTGGGCGCGCTCCTCTGCCTTGCGCAACCGGTAGCGGGTGCGGCGCACGATGACGTCGATCTGGTGAGCGACGTAGAACCGGATCATCTGGTCCAGGCGCAGCGTGCGAGGCACCCCGTCGACGATCGACAGCATGTTGGCGCCGAAGCTCGTCTGCAGCTGACTGTGCTTGTACAGATTATTGAGGACGACTTTCGCGACACCGTCGCGGCGCAGCGTGACGACGATCCGCATGCCGACACGGTCCGACGACTGGTCCTCGATGCGGCTGATGCCCTTGAGCTTGCCCTCGTTGACCTGCTCGGCGATCGACTGGATCAGGTTGTCCGGGTTGACTTGGTACGGCAGCTCGGTGATGACCAGGGTGGTGACGCCCTTGTTCTCTTCGATGTCGACGACGCCGCGGATCCGGATCGACCCGCGCCCGGTGGTGTACGCATCCCGGATGCCCTGACCGCCGACGATGAGACCGGCCGTCGGGAAGTCGGGGCCCTTGACCGCGTCCATGCACGCGGTGAGCAGAGCCTCGTCGTCGGCTTCGGGATTCTCCAACGCCCAGAACACCGCGGCGGAGACCTCGCGGAGGTTGTGCGGCGGGATGTTCGTCGCCATGCCGACGGCGATGCCGCCGGATCCGTTGATCAACAGGTTTGGGATGCGTGCCGGGAGGACCGTCGGTTCTTCGGTCTTGCCGTCGTAGTTGGGGACGAAGTCGACGGTCTCCTCATCGATGTCGCGCAGCATTTCCATCGCCAGGGGCGTGAGTCGGGCCTCGGTATAGCGCATGGCGGCCGGGCCGTCGTTGCCGCGCGAGCCGAAGTTGCCCTGGCCGTCGATCAGCGGGTAGCGCATCGACCACGGTTGGGCCAGGCGCACCAGTGCGTCGTAAATCGCGGTATCACCGTGCGGGTGGTAGTTGCCCATCGTCTCGGCAACCGGTTTCGCCGACTTCACGTACGGGCGGTCCGGCCGATAGCCGGCGTCGTTCGTCGCGTACAGCAGGCGCCGGTGCACGGGCTTGAGGCCGTCGCGGACCTCCGGCAGCGCCCGGCCGACGATCACGCTCATCGCATAGTCGATGTAGCTGTTCTGCATCTCCTGCTGGATGTCGACCGGCAGGATGCGGTCGTGACCGCCGTCGTCGGTGGGGGGCAGCGTGGTGTCGGTCATCGGTTCCTCTTCAGTACAGGCGACGACCCGCGGTCGTCACCAAAAGCATTGTGGCTCAAGGTGATTCGTGTCATTCCCGGATCAGACATCGAGGAAGCGCACGTCCTTGGCGTTGCGGGCGATGAATCCGCGGCGAGCCGCGACGTCCTCGCCCATCAGAATCGAGAACAGCTCGTCGGCCGCTGCGGCGTCATCGAGGGTGACCTGCTTGAGGACGCGGATCGACGGATCCATCGTCGTCTCCCACAGCTCGCTGGCGTTCATCTCGCCGAGGCCCTTGTAGCGCTGGATACCGTCGTCGGTGTTGATCTTCTTGCCCTCGGCACGGCCGGCCTCGAGCAGCCGGTCACGGTCGCGGTCGGTGTAGGCGTACTCGGGCTCCGCACCCTTTTGCCACTTCAACTTGTACAGCGGCGGTTGCGCGAGATACACGTGCCCGTGCTCGATGAGCGGGCGCATGAAGCGGAACAGCAGCGTCAACAGCAGCGTCGCGATGTGCTGGCCGTCGACGTCGGCGTCGGCCATCAGCACGATCTTGTGATACCGCAGCTTGGCGAGGTCGAACTCGTCGTGGATTCCGGTGCCGAAAGCCGTGATGATCGACTGGACTTCGGCGTTCTTCAGCACGCGGTCGATACGCGCCTTTTCGACGTTGATGATCTTGCCGCGGATCGGCAGGATCGCCTGGTACATCGAGTCCCGGCCCGACTTGGCGCTACCACCGGCCGAGTCGCCCTCGACGATGTAGACCTCGCACTTGCTCGGATCGTTGCTGCGGCAGTCGGCGAGCTTGCCGGGCAGGCCGCCGATGTCGGTAGCGGTCTTGCGTCGGACCAGCTCACGTGCCTTGCGCGCGGCGATCCGCGCCTGCGCGGAATCGACGGCCTTGCGGATAATGGTCTTGGCCTCAGCCGGGTTCGCCTCGAACCAATGCCCGAGGTGCTCATTACAGGCTTTCTGAACGAAGCTCTTGACCTCGGTGTTGCCGAGCTTGGTCTTCGTCTGGCCCTCGAACTGCGGGTCGGCCACCTTTACCGAGATCACCGCGGCCAGCCCCTCGCGGATGTCGTCGCCGGTGAGCTTGCCGTCCTTCTCCTTGATGAGCTTCTTGTCGGTCGCGTACTTGTTGACCGTCGAGGTCAATGCCGCGCGGAAGCCCTCTTCATGGGTACCGCCCTCGTGGGTGTTGATGGTGTTCGCAAACGTGTGGACCGATTCCGCGTAGCCGCTGTTCCACTGCATTGCGATCTCAACCTCGTGCCCCACCCCCTTGGCGGAGAAACCGATCACCGAGGAGTGGATCGGCGTCTTGGTGCGGTTGAGGTGCTTGATGTAGTCGACCAGGCCGTCGGGATAGTGGTAGGTGCGGGTGCGGACGACGGCGGCCTGCGCCTTCTTCTCCTCTGGGGACTTGACGGTCTCGGCCTTGTCGGTGCCGTCTCCGTCGAGGTCGGCCTCGGCGATGGCCTCCTCGTCGGAGATGCGGTTGTCGGTGAGGGTGATGGTCAGGCCCTTGTTGAGGAAGGCCATCTCCTGCAACCGACGCGCAATGGTCTCCGCGCTGAACGCCGTCGTCTCGAAGATCTGACCGTCGGGCCAGAAGCGGACGGTGGTTCCGGTCTTGCGCGACGCGTCACCCTTGTTCAGCTTCTCCGGCTCGGCATAGAGATAGGTCTGTGTCCACACCGACCCGTCGCGCTCGATCTCCAGCTCCACCTTGGTCGACAGCGCGTTGACGACGGAGATGCCGACGCCGTGCAGGCCACCCGACACCGCATAGGAATCGGAGTCGAATTTTCCGCCGGCGTGCAGCTGGGTCATGATGACCTCGACGGCGGGAACACCGGTCGCGTGCATGGACACCGGCATACCGCGGCCGTCGTCGACGACTTCCACACCACCGTCGGCGAGGAGCGTGACGTCGACGCGGGTGGCGTGCCCGGCCATCGCCTCGTCGACCGAGTTGTCGACCACCTCCCAGATCAGGTGGTGCAGGCCGCGCTCACCGGTGGAGCCGATGTACATGCCCGGGCGCTTGCGGACTGCTTCCAGACCTTCGAGGATGCTGATCGAATCGGCGCCGTACTCGCCGTTCTTCTTGCTGGGCTTCTTCTTCTCCGCCACGCGCCTCGTCTGCTCCCCTCACCGGTACCGGTGAATCTCTTCCTCGCGCGGGTCCCGATAGACCCCCGCCAGCCCCTATCGGGCACTGTGTCCATCGTACTGGGTCACCCGCACTAGAGCCGGGATGCCTGGCCGCTAGAACGCCCTCAGATCGAGTTTTTCGCCGTTCTTGTGGGCCGATTGTGGAAAACAGTCATTCTGCGGCGGTATGGCCGCTGCGAGGACTATCGTCGCGAACCCGCTCCAGGGGCCCTACCCATAGGTGTCGCGGGGCCCTCGGCCCGGCACATGACGGGGGCCTTTTCGCCATGACGGCGCTTGTGGCCCGGTGATCCGCAACTCGGTCACGACGCCGTCGCCGACCGCCGCTGCGATCTTCGCGAGGATGTGGCTCTGGACGTAGCGCAACTGCGTCGCCCACGCCGTTGACTCCGCAGCGACGTAGAGGATGCCCTCTTCCAGGCGGCTCGGACGGGCGTGGGCGCAGACATCGGCACCCACGATCGCATCCCATGAGGCGAGAACCGTCGCCGCGCCCACCCGGGTCTGCCACCCGGGTGCCTGCGACAGCCGGCCGACGAGACTGCCAAGACTCTGCGGGTCCCGGTGATCGGGGCCGGCACCGGACCACCGCCGTCGTGACCGGCTACCAGCCGGGTTGGCCAATGGGGGCTTCCCGGTCGCGGCGCGGCGCGTGCGTGAACGGGCACGCGCCTCTTCGAGCGCCTTCTTGGCAAGCTCGTAGCCGCTGCTCGAACCGCCGGCCTCCGCGTCAGTCATCGTCCGTCATTCTACTGTCGTCGCTGACAACGGACCGCCGAGCAGGCGGGCCGTCTTCGGCTTTCGATCCGTCAGCAGATTCGGAACTCTGATTACTGTGTGCGGTGTCTGTGACCATCTCCACCGACAGTCGGCGCCCTCGCACTCCGTTGGGCAGATCCTCCGGGACCGCGGCGGTCACCAACAACTGCTCGGCCTCGGCCGTGAACCCGGCCAGGTGCTCGCGTCGGCGCGCGTCCAGCTCGGCGAAAACATCGTCGAGCATGATCACCGGCTCGACGCCCTCGGCGCGCGCCAGTTCCACCGTCCCCAGTCTCAGTGCCAGTGCCAACGACCACGACTCACCGTGACTGGCGTAACCCTTCGCCGGTTGATCGCCGAGTGAGATCTCGAGGTCGTCGCGATGCGGTCCGACCAAGCACACCCCCCGCTCGATCTCCTTGGAGCGGGCGACGGCGAGGGCATCCAGGAGCAATTGCTCGATGTCTGCAACGGGACGTGGCGATCCGTCGGATTCTGCCACCCCGGGTCCGACGGCACTGCGGTAGGAGATCGCGGCGGGTCTCGAATGCGGAGCGATGGCAGCGTAGGCCTGCTCGAAGTGCGGCGCCAGGGCCGTGACTGTCGCGATCCGATGGGCGGTCACCTGGGCGCCGAGCGCGGCGAGTTGACCATCCCACACATCAAGGGTGCTGATCACCGACTCCGCATCGGATCCGCCGCGGCGCAGCGCGGCGCCTGCGGTTTTCAACAGCGCGGCACGCTGGCGCAGCACCCGGTCGTAATCGGCCTTCGCCGCGACCGCCGCCGGACCGCGGCCGGTCACCAATTCATCGACGAAACGCCGGCGATCCGCCGGTTCGCCACGGACCAGCAGAAGATCCTCCGGCGCGAACATCACGGCTCGCAGAACACCGATGATCTCCCTGTGCCGGCGGATCGGCCGAGTCCCCAACGCCACCTTGTTCGCACCAGCCGGAAGGATCGTGACATCCACTGACAATTCACGCCCGTCGTTATGGACCGTCGTCGCGATCCGCGCGGACTCGGCGCCCTGTGACACGAGAGCCGCATCGGAGGTGACACGATGCGACCGCAGGTTCGCGATGTAGTAGAGCGCCTCGAGGACGTTGGTCTTCCCGAACCCGTTGCGTCCCACCAAAACCGTCGGCTCGGCGGCGAACTCCACATCGAGGGCATGCCACGATCGGAAGTCCCGCAACGACAGTTGGCGGACGAACACCGATCAGCCGGGCAGGCGCACCGGCATCAGCAGGTAGCTGAACACCGAATCGGGTGCCAGGAACGCACCGCTCTCGTCAGCGACCGGTTCCTCACCGGTCGACGGGCGCAGAACCGCAGGTCGGCTGGGCGTCGTAAATCCGAAGTCGACGGTGGGCACACCGATCGCGGCCAGACCGTCCTGGAGGTAACCCGGGTTGAACGCGATGGTGAGCGGCTCGCCGTGGAAGACGACCGGCAACTCTTCTTCCGCCTTGCCGGCTTCATCGCCGCCGGCGGTCAGCAGAACCGAGCCCTCGGTGAATTCCATCCGCACCTGGGCACCGCGATCAGCGACGAGTGCCACGCGCTTGATCGCGTCGAGCAACGGAGCGCTGTCGATCGTGGCAACCGCGGTGTGGCTTGCAGGGAGGAGCTGCCGAAACTTGGGGAACTCCGCGTCGAGCAAGCGGGTCGTCGTTTGCTTGGCACCGCCGAGGATCCCGAAGATCCCATCCCCGCCGATCCCCGCACCACTACCGAACGCCAACGTGACATCGGTGGCGGCCTCAGCGCCAGCGGTCTTCGCAGCATCGGCCAGCGTCTTGGCCGGAACCAAGACCGCACCGGACGCCGACGCGTCACTGGGCTGCCATTCGAGTTCTCGCACCGCAAGGCGGAATCGGTCGGTGGCGGCCAGGACAACGGTTTTGCCGTCGATCTCGAGCCGGACACCAGTCAGCATCGGCAGTGTGTCGTCACGACCTGCCGCCAGCGCCACCTGCGAGATGGCCTCGGCAAAGATGTTCGACGGGATCGTTCCTGTCGTCGCCGGGATGGCCGGCATCTCGGGATAGTCCTCAACCGGCATGGTCGGCAGCGAGAACTTCGCACTCCCGCAGGTGATCGAGACGCGCGAGCCGTCGAGCCCGACATCGACGGGCTTGGACGGCAGGGCTTTGGTGATATCGGCCAGCAATCGGCCCGAAACCAGAACGCGGCCGGGCTCGGCGACCTCAGCGGCGATGGACTCCTGTGCGGAGACTTCGTAGTCGAAACCGGAGACGGTCAAGCCGTTCTCGCCGGCGGTGAGAACCACACATCCCAGGACGGGAACCGGCGGACGGGCAGGCAGGCTTCGGGCGACCCAAGCCACCGACTCCGCGAACTCGTCGCGTGAGACACGAAACTTCATGGTGGTCACTGTAAAGCGTCGCAGGCCGTTCTGGCGGGCGGGGTCACAAAAGATCGGCGACGACGACCGCGTGCCGAGTCGACCCGACGAGGTTGTGCACACGGCTGCTTTTAGAAGAGATCAATCTAAAGAGAACAGAAGTGTTAGTAGGCGTTCCGGAAACTGTGCGTAACTGCTGTATGGGCAGGTAGACCGGCAAATCCTGTTGTGGACAGGTTGTGCGTAACCCTGGGGGCAGTTCAGCGACCTGTGGATCGGGCGCGAATTGTTCTTCAGTTGTCCACCGACTCTCCACAGCTGGCCCGGGTTTTCGCCAAGCTCATCCACAACGACGCGCCGGACTGCGACACGCCTATCGCCTCGGGCATGGCGCAGGGTAGAACTCTCGTCGGATGGTTGAGGGTTGCCAGCCAATGGCGCAGGATCGGGGTTTACGCCGGGCCGGGATTGCGCTTGATGCGCGCGGTGAGTTCCTGGACGGAGTCGTAGACGCCACGGTTGGCGGCCATGGTCTCGCGGACCTTGCGCTCGGCGTACATGACCGTCGAGTGGTCGCGGTTGAACTCCTCGCCGATCTTCGGCAACGAAAGGTCGGTGAGTTCGCGGCACAGGTACATAACGATCTGCCGGGGCATCACGATCTCGGATTTGCGGGAGGGTCCTTTGAGGGTGTCGATCGTGACAGAGAAGTAGTCGGCCGTCACCGCGAGGATCTTGGCGGCGCTGACCTCTTGGACGCCGGCTTCGGGCAACAGGTTGCGGAGTACTACCTCGGCCAGCGAACGGTTCAGTTCGGCGTTGGTCAGCGACGCGAAGGCGGTGACGCGGATTAGGGCACCCTCGAGTTCACGGATGTTGCGCTCGATGTGGGATGCGATGAGTACCAGCACATCGTCGGGGACAGCGATCTTGTCCATCTGGGCCTTCTTGCGCAGGATGGCGACGCGGGTCTCGAGGTCGGGCGGCTGGACATCAGTGATGAGACCTCCCTCGAAACGCGTACGGAGACGGTCCTCCAGGGTTGCGAGCTGATGGGGCGGACGGTCGGAGGAGATGATGATCTGCTTGTCGGCGTTGTGCAGGGTATTGAACGTGTGGAAGAACTCTTCCTGGGTTCCTTCGCGACCGATCAAGAATTGGATGTCGTCGACCAGGAGGATGTCGACCTCGTCACGGTAGCGCCGCTGGAACTGCACCCGACGGTCGTCGCGCAACGAGTTGATGAAGTCGTTGGTGAACTCCTCGGTCGATACGTACTTCACTCGCAGGTTGGGGAACAGCCGTAGGGCGTAGTGACCGGCGGCGTGCAGGAGGTGGGTCTTGCCCAACCCCGACTCGCCCCAGATGAAGAGCGGGTTGTAGGCGCGGGCCGGCGATTCGGCTACGGCGACGGCCGAGGCGTGCGCGAAGCGGTTGGACGCGCCGATGACGAATGTGTCGAAGGTGTAGCGCGGGTGCAGGCTGCCCGACGAAGGGGCGGCCGACTCGGAACCGGGGCTGCGGCGAAAGGCGTCGGACCAATCGTCGCCGCGCCCCTCCACGAATGTGCGGCGCTGCTCCACCCATGTGTCGTCGGGTGATTCCCCGTCTCCGTCTGCGTCCCGGTTGTCGGTCTCTATCGGGTCGGGCTCGAGTTCGGTCAGCGGCTGGATGCGCACACCGAGGTCGACCGACTGTCCAAGGTGGCGAGAGAGCGCACCGCAAATGATGTTGCGCAGATTCCGCTCGATCTGCTCCTGGACGACACGGTTGGGCACGGATAGAAGAGCGAAGCCCTCGGTAAGGGTGAGTGGCCGGACGAGGGAGAGCCACGCCTTCTGTTGGCGGGTGAGAGGCGGGTTGACCCTGGTGTCGTCAACGAGTTCGTCGACGATCGTCAGCCAGACGTCGGGGAACGACACACCGGCGTCGGTCATCTTGTCCCCCTAGTGATTCGACGTTGCGACTACCGTCGTCGCGACGGGTCGTGCGGCTTCCCAGCATGCCATGTTCGTAGTGCCGACATCAAAGTTCTCCACACACTTATTAACAAGTGTGCATAGGAATGGGGCCAGGTGATCGCGAGCGGTTTGATTGTCCAGGCGGAAGTCAGTACCCTCGACAAGTCACATCCGTCGTACGGACTTTCGGTCGGACACCTGGTGGTTAACACCAACAGTTGGCCAGACTATCCGAGATGCCTCGGCACCAGACGACGATACCGAGACTTGTTTACAGCCCGCGCGAGTGGGCACCGACTTGAAGGAGTCACTCCGATGGCCAAGGGCAAGCGGACTTTCCAGCCGAACAACCGTCGTCGTGCGCGCAAGCACGGCTTCCGTCTCCGTATGCGGACCCGTGCCGGCCGATCGATCATCAGCGGCCGCCGCACCAAGGGCCGCGCAAAGCTGAGCGCCTGAGTTCTGTCTCCTGCTTCGTGGTGACCGAGCCGTCAGCTCGCTAGCGCTTCTCGGCGCCAGTCCCGCGATGCATGTTCGACAATGAACTCCGCGCACCGGATCCATCGGCGATCCGACTTCCGGCGCACCCTTTCACAGGGCATGCGCACTCGAACCCGAGACCTCGACATCCATCGACTCGAGGTGGCTCCGGCTTGGCCGGACCCCACCCGCAGCGATGTCGCCCTGTGTGGTGGCCCCCGGCTGGGGATGATCGTCAGCAAGAAGGTCGGCAACGCCGTCGTCCGCCACCGCGTTGCCCGCTGTATCCGAACCGCATTCGGGATGAGCGTCCTTCCCGTCGTCGAAACGGAATCATTCTTCGTCGTGCGCGCCCGGCCGTCAGCCGCCGACCGATCCTCGGTCGAGTTGGCCGAGCAGCTCGCTCGGGCGGTGCGGCCATGACCCGCGCTGCAATCGCGGTGATCCGCTTCTATCAGGTGTGGATCTCGCCGACGCGATTGCCGACGTGCCGGTTCGAACCGACCTGCAGCGCCTACGCGGTTGAGGCCTTGACCGAACATGGTTTCTTCTACGGCGGCTGGTTGGCCGTCGCCCGGCTGGCCAAGTGCGGGCCGTGGCACAAGCCCGGATACGACCCGGTTCCGCCGCGGCGGAACTCTTCGAAGAGTGAGGGATTGGAAACAGCGTGCTGAACATCATCTACTACCCCGTGTCGGGGATCATGTGGCTCTGGCACTGGTTGTTCGACAAGATCACCCCGGATACTCCCAACGGAAACGGCATCGCGTGGGCGCTGTCGGTGGTGTTCCTGGTGTTCACCTTGCGGGCGGTCCTCTACAAGCCCTTCGTCAAACAGATCCAGACGACGAAGAAGATGCAAGAGATCCAGCCGCAGATGCAGGCCATCCGCAAGAAGTACGGCAAGGATCAGGTCAAGATGGCCGAGGAGATGCAGAAGCTGCAGCGCGAGCACGGCTTCAATCCCCTCCTCGGCTGCTTGCCGATGTTCATGCAGATTCCGGTCTTCATCGGTCTGTTCCACGTGCTGCGCTCGTTCAACCGCACTGGCGCGCAGTTCGGTATGCGCGGCCACACGATGTCGGTCGAGGAGAACGCCAACACCGCCAACTACTTCTTCAGCTCTGACCACGTCCAGAACTTCCTGGAGGCCCGTCTCTTCGGGGTGCCCCTCGCCTCGTGGGTGACCATGCCGTCGTCACCGTCCCCACAGTGGGAGGCGTTCATGAGTCATGGTGCGCCGGCTTTCACGCGGATCGGGATCGTCGTCGTCGTCGTCCCGATCATGCTCATCGCGTCGCTGATGACCTACCTGAACGCACGCGCCGCGGTGCAGCGCCAGTCGGCTGCCGCGTTGGAGAGCCAGCAGACGCGGATCATGAACATGCTCTCCCAGTACGTGTTCCCGCTCGGCATCCTCGTGTCCGGCCCGTTCTTCCCCGTAGCGATCCTCCTCTACTGGGTCAGCAACAACATCTGGACCTACGGTCAGCAGCATCTCGTCTTCGGCCGAATGGCCCGAGAAGAGGAAGCAGCCAAGGTCGCCAAGGAAGAGAAGAACAAGGCGAACGCGCCCAAGCCCGGTGCGCGCCCAGATCGGACCAAGCGAGACGACCCGACATCCGATGGCACGGGTGCTGATGGTGTGGTCGCCGAGGCGAAGTCTGACGACGCGGGTGTGGATTCCGAGGCCGAGTCATCGAAGGGTGGATCGCTCACCAAGGATTCGCCGTCCACCAAGGGAGCCGCGTCGCCACCGGCGCGCAGCGGACCCGCCAAGGGCAAGGCCGCCGGCTCCAAGAAGAACCGGCAGGCGGCCCGTAAGAACAAGCGGCGCTGACCGCGACAGTCCCCACAATTTCGTAGCTAGATAGAGGAGTACCCATGAACGCCGAAGCGCAAGTCCCCCAGGACGAGGTCGTCGCCGAGGCTGAGGCGGTCGAGACCGCAGCAGTCGCCGTCGATGCCGAGGACGGGGCGGAGGCCGTTGCCGAAGTAATCGACGCCGAGACCATCGAGGTCGTCGAGGAGCCCGCTAGTGCCGACGACACCGACGACACCGACGACGACGACACCGACGACGACGGCGGCGACGAGGAAGACGAACTGATCGAGGAGGGTGAGATCGCCGGCGATTACCTCGAGCAGCTGCTGGACGTCTTGGACTTCGACGGCGACATCGACCTCGACGTCGACGGTGATCGTGCCATCGTGAGCATCGACGGCGGCAAGGACCTGTCGAAACTGGTTGGCCGTCGCGGGGAGGTTCTTGACGCTCTGCAGGAACTGACCCGACTCGCTGTGCAGCAGGCAACAGGCGAGCGCAGCCGCCTGATGCTCGATATCGCCCGGTGGCGAGCTGGCCGTCGCGAGCGCCTGGTGGGTCTCGGCACCGAGGTGGCACAGCGGGTGCTTGCGTCGGGCGAGCGAGAGGCGCTCGACCCGATGACCCCGTTCGAGCGCAAGATCGTCCACGATGCGGTGGCGGCCGTCGACGGTGTGGTGAGCGAGAGCGAAGGCGCCGAGCCCAAGCGTCGCGTGGTCGTTATCAAGGTGCCGTAGGCTATACACAACGCTCGACCGATGTAGAGAGGTCCCGGCTGAAGCCGGGGCCTTTCTCCGTTCGGGGGCCGGAATTACATCGATGTAGTTCGCGATGTTTCACGTGAAACATGAGCGGAGGACCCTGACGTTTCACGTGAAACATGTCCCGATGCGAACGATGTTTCACGTGAAACATGACAGGGATTGGCGGCGCCGAGTGCGCCCGAATGGATGAGGGGATGGTTGGGTGTCGGTACCAGAAGCCGCCGGACGCGTCTTCGGTGAACGTCTCCCGCTCGCCGTCGCCTACCACGACTGGTTGGCGGACGCCGGCGTCGTTCGGGGGCTGATCGGACCCCGTGAGTCCTCTCGTCTCTGGGAGCGCCACATCCTCAACTGCGCGGTCGTCGCGGACCTGTTCGACTCTGATGAGCGCATTGTCGATATCGGTAGTGGTGCTGGGTTGCCAGGTATCCCGCTGGGCATCGTTAGGCCGGATTTGAAGCTCGTACTCGTGGAGCCACTACTGCGTCGGACCACCTTCCTGTCCGAAGTCGTCGAGTCCCTCGGTCTCGACAATGTGACCGTGGTGCGCGGCCGCGCTGAAGAGAAGGCGATCATTGCGGAGCATGGGGAGGCGGATGCGGTGACCTCGCGCGCAGTCGCGCCCCTGGACCGCTTGGTCAAATGGTCGGCACCGCTCATTCGTACGGACGGTCGGCTCGTGGCGATGAAGGGATCGAGCGCGCAGGAGGAAGTCGCCGAACACGGTGCCGCCTGTGCGGCGGCGGGTGTCGCGGACCTGATCGTCGAGTCCGTGGGCGGCGACCTTCTCGTTGAACCGACGACGGTGATTGTCGGTCGACGTACGGCAGGGCGTTCGGGGCGGGTTGCAAAGGCAAAGTCTGGTCGACGCTACAAGCGTGCCCGGTAAGCGAGGGGCGCCGTTGTCCGTGTCGGACAGCACGCGCAGAATAGAGGAACGATGAGAGATCGAAGGATGACGAACGTGACGAGAAAGACCCCGAATGTTTCACGTGAAACATCGGAACCTGTACGAGCCGAGACGTTCGTCGACACCCCGATCGCGGCGGCCGCGGCGCGGGCGAGCGAGATCCTCACGCCTGGTGGGACTCGCCCACTCCCCCGCCCGGTGCACCCGCGGATCATCACCGTCGCGAACCAGAAGGGCGGCGTCGGTAAGACGACTACCGCTGTGAACCTAGCGGCCGCCTTGGCCATCCACGGTCTGCGTGTCCTCGTGATCGACCTCGATCCCCAGGGCAACGCGAGCACGGCGTTGGGCATCGATCACCGCCAGCCTGACATCTCCTCGGTGTACGAGCTGCTCCTCGGTGAGGCGACGCTCGCCGAGGCGATTCAGCAGAGCCCGGCCAACGAGAACCTCTACTGCGTGCCGGCGACGCTGGACCTGGCGGGCGCCGAGATCGAACTGGTGTCATTGGTCGCACGGGAGAACAGGCTGAAGAACGCCATCAATCCGGAGGCATTGGCCGCCTACGGTTTCGACTATGTGTTCATCGACTGCCCGCCGTCGCTGGGACTGCTGACGGTCAATGCGATGGTCGCGGCCCGCGAGGTGCTCATCCCGATCCAGTGTGAGTACTACGCCCTCGAAGGCGTGGGACAGTTGCTCCGCAACATCGAGCTCGTGCAGTCGCACCTGAACCGGGATCTGCACGTGTCCACTGTGCTGCTGACGATGTACGACGGGCGCACGAAGCTGGCAGATCAGGTGTCCGAGGAGGTGCGCCGCCACTTCGGCGCCAAGGTCCTGCGGGCCGTGGTGCCGCGCAGCGTGAAGGTCTCCGAGGCCCCCGGATACGGGATGACCATCCTCGACTACGACCCGGGCTCGCGGGGTGCGATGAGCTACGTCGACGCGGCACGCGAGGTGGCGATCGCGGGTGCCGCCGGTGCCGGGAGCGCTGACGGTTCCGCCAGTGGTGCACAGGGCTAGGGAGGACAGAAGACGTGAGTCGAGAGAACCAGCGTAAGGGTGGGCTCGGGCGTGGCTTGGCAGCCCTGATACCCACCGGGCCCACCGAGGACGGAGCCGGCGGCAGTGCCCTTGGCGGGCATCGGCTGGGCGCAGCTGCCGCCGATGTCGTCATCGGGACGGGGCCGGTGCCCGGTCCGGCAGCTGCCGCGGTCGAGACGATCTCCCCGGACGTGGGTGCGGTCTACCGCGAGCTGAGGCCGACGCAGATCCAGCCCAACCCGCAGCAGCCGCGGACAGTCTTCGACGAGGAGGCGCTGAACGAGCTCGTTCACTCGATCCGCGAGTTCGGCCTGATGCAACCGATCGTCGTGCGTCGTCTGCCCCAGCCGCAGGGTGAGGTCGAGTACCAACTCGTCATGGGCGAGCGCCGCTGGAGGGCGAGCCAGGAAGCCGGACTCGAGACGATCCCGGCAATCGTGCGCGAGACCCCCGACGGGGACATGCTCCGGGATGCCCTGCTGGAGAACATCCACCGGGCACAGTTGAATCCCTTGGAAGAGGCGGCTGCGTACCAGCAGCTGCTCGAGGAGTTCGACGTGACGCAGGAGGAGCTGGCCAATCGCATCGGTCGGTCCCGGCCGGTGGTCACCAATATGATCCGGCTTCTCAAGCTGCCGGTCGCAGTGCAGCGTCGCGTGGCGGCGGGTGTGCTCTCGGCCGGGCACGCCCGGGCACTCCTCTCTCTCGACGGAGGGACGGAGGCCCAAGAGCAGCTCGCCGCGCGAATCGTCGCCGAGGGTCTTTCGGTCCGTGCGACTGAAGAGGCGGTGACGCTAGCCAACCGGGGGGACGGCCCGAAAGCACCGACGCCGCGGCGCAAGCAGATGGTGATGCCCGGATTGCAGGACGTTGCCGAGACGCTGTCGGACCGACTCGACACCCGGGTGGTGGTGAGCCTCGGCAAGCGCAAAGGCAAGATCGTCGTCGAGTTCGGCTCGGTGGACGATCTCGAGCGAATCGTCGCCGAGATTTCGGAACGAGCCAAGTAGCCGGCGTCGTTGGCGTACCCAGGGATACCAGGCAATAACGTCACTGTGACGTAGCGATGGAAAGGACCGCGAGGTGAAGCCAAAGGTGTTGTGGCACAACAGCTTTCGTTCTCCGCGCGGAATCTTCGGGTAGAGGCAGATGGGAATCCGCCTGCGCCCCCTCGATATCGAGGAATTTGAGTCGTTGCCCCGGCATGTCCGCGGTTGTGTCTTCTGGGAAGTCGATCCGAGCGCCGGTGTGCGTACAAGTGAGTTCGATAAAGAGGCTTGGACGTCAGGGCTGCTTCTCGAGTGGGGCACGTGCGCGCAGTTGGCCCAAGCGGGGCCCAACGTCGTGCGGTCCGGCGGCGAGGGGGCATCGCGGCGCACCGTCGGCACCGCCTTCTATGCGCCGCCGCTGCGCGTCCCCCGTGCCGCCCACTTCCCCACCTCCCCGGTGAGCGCCGACGCGGTGCTGCTCATGTCGATGCGGGTCGAGCCCGGCTTCGACGAGGCGCCGCCCCTGCTTCTCGATGGCGTTGTCGCCGATCTCGTCCAGCGCGGGGTCCGGGCGCTCGAGGCTTTCGGGGTCCGCGGGACAGAATCCGATTCCGACATCTGCCGGGAGTGCATGATCGATGCGGAGTTCCTTGAGGACTCGGGTTTCGACCTCATCGCACCCCATCACCGGTTCCCCCGGTACCGACTGGTGCTCGACGAGGGCCTTGGTTGGAAATCTGCCGTGGAGGGGGCGCTAGAACGCCTTGTTGTGGAGGCAGCGCTGCAGATAACGCTGAATCCCGATTTGCAGATGACACCTGCGCCGGCGGGCGCAAGTAGCACTGTTGCTGCTCCTCGAGCCCGAACGCTACCCGCCTAAGCGCGCCGGTAGCGCCAGACCAACACGAGACGCGGAGGCGTCAGGAGATGGCGCGCTCGGCCGCCAACAGGTCGGCGAAGGTGTAGGTGCCGGTGGGCTGGTCGTTCTCGCCCAGGAGGTACACGCGTTTCACCGCGATGAGAATCGCCTCGGCGACGGTATCGCGGTGGGCGGGGTCATCGAGCCAGGAGGCGTCGTCGGGGTTGGTGACGTAGCCGACGTCGATCAAGGCGGTGGGCATCTGGGTCTCGCGCAGGATCGGCCAGGTCCGCGGATGAGTCCGGCAGTCGAAAAGCCCTGTGCGAGCGACGATTTCGCGCTGGATGAAGCTCGCGAGGTTGCGCCCGATGGTGGAGTACGACCCGTGGTTGTTGCCGAAGTAGAAGCTGGCGACACCGCGGGCTGCCGATGTCGGGTGGTGTGCGCAACGCAGCGCGATGACGAGGTCGGCGTCGACGGCGTTGGCGGTACGTGCGCGTTCGGAATCGTCGGGACTGGAGTCTGGGCTGTGGGAGAGGAAGGTCTCCATGCCGGCGGCACCCATTCGCCCTTCGAGTCGGTAGGCGATATCGCTCAGGATCCGGGACTCCAAGTCGGCGACCGTACCGGCAGACAACGGGTGTGCGCCGCCGCAGCCCGCGTCGATCAGGACGCGCTTGCCCGACAGGCGGGGACCGGACCGTCGGACGCGCTCCTCTTCACGGATGGCGTGCGGCGATCCGCCGGTGATGCGGTTCCCCAGGCGTTCCAGCGACCTCAGCGTCGCGGGTCCACAAATCCCGTCGGAGGACAACCCGTACTCGGCCTGGTAGCGGCACAGGGCGCTGTGGGTGGTCTCGCCGAACACCCCGTCGACGAGGTGGGGGTAATACCCAAGGTTCTGCAGGCGCGATTGAAGAGTGGCGACGTCGTCGCCGGTCATCGGCGCGGACAGGCGGTACAGCAGCACGCGGGAACCCAGGTGGTAGGACGATTCGAGCAGTGCACGGTAGGTTTCCGGCCCGACGATTCCGTCGACGAGCAGGCCGCGTTGCTGCTGAAAGGCGCGCACCGCGTGGTCGAGCTCCGGATCGAACACGGCCTCAGGCGAAGCCCAACCATCGCTGGTGGCACGCAGATCACTTGGGCCGGTATTGTCGCCGAGCAGATTCTGCCCCACCAGGATGGTCCGGATCTCGGCGATTGCCGAGCCCTGGTCACCAAGCCTGAAGGTCGGCATGGACACGCTCCTCACCCGGGCGACGTCGGTCAGT
>CAZVVS010000013.1:0-26698 GCA_964630585.1 uncultured Gordonia sp. | reverse complement strand
GAAATGAGGTCTACTGGATGGGTGACCGTTGAAACCGCCACCCGTGAACGCCTATTGGCATGTGCGGAGGAGTTGTTCGCGCAGTCCCCTTTCGACGCGGTCTCGGTGCGGGCGATCTGCGCGGCGGCAGATGCCAA
Source organism: uncultured Gordonia sp. (assembly GCA_964630585.1). Taxonomy (GTDB): domain Bacteria; phylum Actinomycetota; class Actinomycetes; order Mycobacteriales; family Mycobacteriaceae; genus Gordonia. The sequence goes on along the minus strand of CAZVVS010000013.1, from coordinate 26,561 downwards.
CGTTGCCGCCGTCCACTACCACTTCGGCACCAAGGAGGACCTCGTCGTCGCACTCCTCGACGAGCGGCTCGTGCCGCGCTGGCGCGACGCGCTCGACGGCCTCACCGCTGCGTCACCGGTCCCCGAGGTCGTCGACGCGATACTCACGCCCTTCATCGAAATCCAGTCCGACGCACTCGGCCGCACCCACCTGCACCTGCTCGCACGACTCATCGCCGACGCGTCGCACGCCCGCCGACCCAAGGGTTGGACCTCGCTGCGGAGGTGGAGCGCGACGCTGTCCGACGTCGACGAAAAGGCCGCCCGGGCGCGCTGGGCGCTGGCTTTCGATCTGATCCTGACCTCTTTCGGGCGGACCGGCGCGACCCCGCTGTCCCCCGAAGCGATTGCGGCGCTGCGCGACTTTGTGATCGCCGGGCTCACCGCACCCCCAATCCAGGCCCCGTAACCAGCCCCCGAAGAAGGCCCTCCGATGACCACATCCACACCCCCCGATCCGTTCGCCCCGGCCCGCTTGGGGCCGTTGCGCACGCGCAACCGGCTCATCAAGTGCGCGACGTTCGAAGGGATGACGCCCGACGCGCTGGTCACCGACGACCTGATCGCCTTCCACCGGGAGGTCGCCGCCGGCGGCGTCGCCATCAGCACCGTCGCCTATTGCGCGGTGACCCCCGGCGGGCGCACCGACCGTCACCAGATCTGGTTGCGCCCCGAGGCAGTGCCGGGTCTGGCCCGCCTGACCGATGCGATTCACGGCGAAGGGGCGCTGGCCGCCGCGCAGATCGGTCACGCCGGCCCCGTCGCGAACTCAGCGTCGAATCGGGTCCCCGCGCTGGCGGCCTCGCGCATCCCGGCACCGATGGGCATGTCGGTGACGCAATCTCCCGATACCGACGAGATCGCCGGCCTCGTCGCGGCGTTCGCCGATGCAGCCAGGCTCGCCGTCGACTCCGGGTTCGACGCCCTCGAATTGCACTGCGGTCACAACTATCTCCTGTCGAGCTTCCTCTCACCGCTGCTCAACCGCCGTCGCGACGGCTACGGCGGCCCCCTGGTCAACCGCGCCCGATTCGCCCGCGAGGTGGCCGCGGCGGTCCGGGCCGCAGTCGGCGACCAGGTCGCCGTCTGGGCGAAGCTGAACATGTACGACGGCACTCCGCGGCGCGGTCCGCTGCGCGGTTTCGACGTAGACGAGGCGTGCGCGACCGCTCGACTCTTCGAAGCCGACGGCCACCTCGACGCCATCGAGCCGACCGCGGGCAGCTCGCTGCTCAATCCGATGTACCTGTTCCACGGCGATGTCCCGCGCAAGGAGTTCGCCGATGCATTCTCCGGGCCGATGCGCTGGGGGTTGAAAGTCGCCGGGCCGGTCTTCCTCAAGCACTACCCGTACCACGACGCCTACCTCCTGCCCCTGGCCAAACAGTTGCGAGCGGCGGTGACGATGCCGGTGATCCTGCTGGGCGGGGTCACCGACCGCGCCAGTATCGACGCCGCGATGAGCGAGGGATTCGACTTCGTCGCGATGGGCCGCGCACTGCTGCGCGAGCCGGACCTGCCCCTGCGGCTGGCAGCAGATCCCGCGGTCCGCTCGCAGTGCACTCACTGCAACCTGTGCATGCCGACGATCTACACCCACACCCGCTGCCCGGTGCGCACCGGCGAGGCGATCGGCTGATCAGTTCTCACATTCGTACTACTAACCGGGCGTTGATGGCGCCATCCCCGGACGTAAGGTCGAAGTGGGCGAACCCCCTCGCCCAGAGACTAGAAGAAGGCGAAGAAATCCTATGTGTACTCGTGTGATCTGGCCCGACGCCAACGGTGCCGTCGTCGTCGGGCGGAACATGGACTTCCACCAGGACCTCCACACCAATCTGTGGAAGCTGCCCCGCGGGATCGAGCGCGATGACCGCGTCCACGGCAAGCTCACGTGGAAGGCCAAGTACGGCAGCATCGTCGCCGGCGTCTACGACCTCCTCTCGGCCGACGGGATGAACGAGAAGGGCCTGGCCGGTCACGTCCTCTGGTTGGCCGAGTCGCAGTACGGCGAGCCCGACGACGCGCGCCCCCAGCTGGCGATGTCGGTGTGGCTGCAGTACTACCTCGACAACTTCGCCACCGTCGCTGAGGCCGTCGAGTGGACCAACGCCAACAACCCGCAGGTCATCCCGATGGACGATCCGACCGGGGGTAGTCACCCGGCGATCCACCTCGCGCTCGACGACGCCCACGGCGATTCGGTGATCTTCGAGTACATCGACGGCAAGCTCAACGTCCACCACTCGGCGGACTACTTGGTGATGACCAATTCGCCGTCCTATGACCAGCAGCTCGAGCTCGTCAAGAAGGTCGAGGGCCTCGGCGGCGACGACCCCCTGCCGGGGACCTGCGACGCCCGCGACCGGTTTGCGCGCGCGCTGTACTACGTCAAGAAGCAGGTCCAGCCGGATTCGCAAACCCAGGCCATCGCGGCCATGTTCAGCATCATCCGCAACGCCGCCCAGCCGTTCCGCAGTCCGGAGCCGGGCAAGCCGGATGCCTCGCAGACGCTGTGGCAGGTCGTCTGCGACCTGACCAACCTGCGCTACGTATTCGAGTCGACCACCCGCCCGAACATCGTGTGGGTCGACCTCAAGGAACTCGATTTCGCCGAGGGATCCGGCGAGGCGAAGGTGGACCTGGTCAAGGGACTCGAGGTGGAAGACGGCCTCTCCGGCAACGTCACCAAGAAGTTCAAGAAGCACCGCAAGTTCCACATCGTCTCGCTCGAGCAGGCCAAGAAGCTCGGTGAACTCGTCGTCGCGGCGAAGAAGGACATCGGCAAGGCCAAGCACGTGCAAGACATCGTCGACGAGAAGTACGCCGACCTCGTGGGTGCCGAGTAGCGCGCCACGGATCGACGAGTCGAGCGGCCCCGGGGGATCCCCTTCCCCCGGGGCCGTTCATGCATGATGGACCGATGACCGAGGCAACCGACCCCAACGAATGGCTCGAAGACGTCGAGGGGCAGGCGCAGCTCGACTGGGCGCGCCACCAGAACAAGGCGACTATCGATGAGTTCGCGAGCACTCCGCGATTCGAGCAGATCCGCAGCCGGACCCTGGCCATGCTCGACAACGACGACAAGATCCCCGGCGTCACCCGGCGCGGCGAATTCCTCTACAACTTCTGGCGCGACGCCGCCAACCCCCTCGGGCTGTGGCGGCGTACAACGCTGGAGTCCTACCGCACCGACAAGCCCGAGTGGGACGTGCTCGTCGACGTCGACGCCCTCGCAGCCGCCGAGGGCCAGACGTGGGTGTGGAAGTCGGCCCGGGTGCTGCGTCCGCGCGACGGGTCGCGCGTGTGGCGCCACGTCCTGGTGTCACTCTCGCGCGGCGGGGCCGATGCAGCAGAGATCCGGGAATTCGACCTCGTCACGCGCGAGTGGGTGGCCCCCGAGGACGGCGGCTTCTTCCTGCCGGAGGCGAAGTCGACGATGGCCTGGATCGACCCCGACACCGTGTACGTCAGTACCGACTTCGGCACCGCCCCCGACGGCCATCCATCGCTGACCGAGTCGGGATACCCGCGCATCACCAAGCGCTGGACCCGCGGCACCGACTTGGCCGACGCGACGACGGCCTACGCCGGTGACTACACCGACGTGTCCGCCGGCGCTTACTACAGCAGCACCCCGGGATTCGAGCGGCACTTCGCCGCCCGTTCAACCGACTTCTACAACGAGCTCAGCTACGAACTCAATCCGGAGACCGGGGATCTCACTCTGATCGAGGTGCCGACCGATGCCCACTCGGACCCCTACCGGCAGTGGCTCTTCGTCTCGCCGCGCTCGCCGTGGGACCTGGGTTCAACGGTGTACGAGCCGGGCAGCCTCCTGGTCTTCGACTACGACGACTTCGTGCACGCCGGGCGCCGGGAGGCGACAGTACTGTTCACCCCGGATGCGACGACGAGTCTCGCGAGCATCCAGTTCACACAGACCCACCTGGTGCTCTCGACGCTGCACGACGTCGCTACCGAAATGTCACTTCTGACGCTGGGCACTTGGGAACCCTCAGAGTTGCCGGGATTGCCCCCACTGGCCACCATCGGCGTGCTCGACACCGACCCCGAGGACGGCGACGAGATCTTCCTGGTCTCCAGCACCTTCATCTCGCCACCCACCCTGCTGCACGGGACCACCGTCGCCGGGGTGGCGCCGATCAAGCACGGGCCCGCCTTCTTCGACTCGAGCGACATGGCCGTCGAGCAGTTCTTCACCGCGTCCGACGACGGCACGCGGATTCCCTATTTCGTGGTGCGGCGCAGCGACGTCGAGTCCGGTCCGACCCTGCTGTACGGGTACGGCGGCTTCCAGAATGCGCTCGTGCCCGGCTACTCGGCGGGGCCGGGCCGCAACTGGATCGCGGAGGGCGGGATCTACGTGATTGCCAACATCCGCGGCGGCGGCGAGTACGGGCCGACGTGGCACACGCAGACGCAGAAGGCCGGCCGTCACAAGGTGTACGAGGACTTCTCGTCGGTCGCCAGGGATCTGGTGGCCAAGGGCCTCACCACCGTCGCGCAGCTCGGCGCGATGGGCGGGTCCAACGGCGGCTTGCTGATGGGCGTGATGCTCACCCGCTACCCCGAGCTCTTCGGCGCCCTCGTCTGCCAGGTCCCGCTGATCGACATGCGGCGCTATCACACGATGCTCGCCGGGGCGTCGTGGGTGGCCGAGTACGGCAACCCCGACGATCCCGAGGAATGGGCCTTCATCGAGCCGTTCTCGCCGTACCAAAACGTCCGCGCCGACGTCGCGTACCCGCCCGTCCTGATCACCACCTCCACCCGCGACGACCGCGTACACCCCGGCCACGCGCGCAAGTTCGCCGCGATACTGGAGCAAACCGGGCATACCGACGTCTGGTACTACGAGAACATCGAGGGCGGCCACGGCGGTGCCGCCGACAACAAGCAAGCGGCGTTCCTGTCCGCCCTCGCCTTCGAGTTCCTCTGGCAACAATTGGGTTCTTGACCTGGGCATTTTCGGCTCGTACCGTTGAACCATCATCCACGCCAGCCCCCGTGGAGGTCCCGATGGTCATCGACTACGCACCGCTGCCCGGCGAAGAGCAGCCACCGGTCCCCGACGGCCCCAAGCTGTGCAGCGGCGAAGAGATGCGCATCCTGCACAACGCCTTCCTGTGGGCCTACGAGCAAGCACCCGGGTTGATCGGATCGGTCGGCCCCGGCGACACCGCGCGCAGCGAATTCATCGGCCAGTGGCTGGCCGACTTGGATGCAACGCTGCACACCCACCACGAGTCCGAGGACGAACTCCTCTGGGACCGGCTCGAGCAGCGTTCTCCCAGCTGCGCCCTGCACGTCGGCCAAATGCGCGCACACCACGTCCAGGTGAGCGAGCTTCTCGCGGAGGCCGAACCGCTGCTGACCGCGTGGCGGAGCAATGCCGACCCGGTGGTGGGCGCGCAGCTGACCGATGCCTACACCAGGATGTTGGACCTGCTAGTGGTGCACCTGCGGCGCGAGGTCGTCGAAGTGGTCCCGGTCGTCGAACGGGTCATCACACAGAAGGAATGGTCGGGGCTGGCCAAACACAGCATCAACGCAATCCCGAAGCGCCGCCTGCTGCCGCAGTTGGGGCTGCTCTTGGCGAACTCGTCACCCGCTGATCGCGCAGAGTTCTTCGCTGCCGTTCCGCCGCCGGTGCGAGTGCTGTGGCGCATCACCGGCCGACGCCAGTACGCCAAGCAGTACCGGCAGTTGTTCCCCGGCCGGCCGGTGCCGGAGACGATCTGACGCCGGGGGGCGACGATCCCGAACCAGCAGTCAATCTGCAGTCAGTGCCCGTACGACGAGTCCGACGACGACCACGGCCACCCCGACACCACCAACGGCCAGACACCACTGGTGCAGGTTGTCGACGAGGCCGTTGATCGCGGACTCGGCGACCTCACGCACGCCTGCCTCGGTGACCGCGACCTCATCCTTCGCACGCGCTGAGAAGTAGTAGCCGCCCGCGAAGCTCACGGCGGCCGACAGCACGCCGCCCAACCCCAGCCACACCAGTGTGGTGCCGCGCCGCCGGGACACCAGCAGTGCAAGCACCGCGGCGATCACGCCCACGACGATGCTCCCGTAGGCCAGCCGCTTCACCTGGTCGCCCGACTGTTGATAGCGACCGGCCTCGAGTGCCTGGTCGCGGTCGCTGACGGGCACGAGGATCGGGCCCGGAATCCGTTGGGCGAGTGCCGGGTTGGCTTGCGCGGCAACGCGGCGGACCATGTTGGTGAGGTCGAGCTGCATGACGCCCGGGTCGACGCCGGGTGGTGCGGGCTCGAACAACCAGCGGTGCTGCTGCACGGCCAGATCGGCGAAGTCCTCGGTGAATGCCGGTGACTGCGTGTAGCGCTGCGCGAACGGTGCCACCAGTGCCCCGGCGGTCGCGCCGGCGCGGCGCTGGACCTGATTGGTGATCGTGTCGGCCATGTAGGTACGAACCTGGGCGCTGCGCCCCATCGCCGTCGCCGTCGAACGGAATCCGTCGGCGTCGACGACCCGCTCGGTGACCCACAACGCAGGAAGCGCGACGACGATCGCGGCGACGGCGATCAGGCCGGCGAGGAAGGCTGCAAGGCTGCGCATCCGGACAGAATACTGGGCGTGCTCAGAACAGGATGGCGACGAGCAGGCCGACCGCGATCAGGATGGCACCACTCCGGACGAGCATGCCGACCCACTCGTGGAGGTTGTCCAGCAGTTCACCCACGGCCTTTCCGCCGAGCCGCGCCATCCCGGGATCTGCGACGGCAAGCTCGGTCGTGGCCCGCTTGCGTAGATAAGCGGCGGCGACGCTAGCCGCCCCCGCCGACAACAAACACCCGACGCCGAGGGCCGCCACGACCACGCCGCGATGCTGGCTGAACGCCAGCGCGACTATCGAAGCGAGGGCCGCGAGGGCGACGCAGGCGGTCCCCCACCGCGATACCCGCTCTGCCAGCGGACGGAAACGTCCGGCCTCCAGGGCCGGGCGGTTCTGCCCGACCGGAACCCGGATCGTGGGGATCTTCTCGGCCAGCCCCGGGGTCACCTGCCCGGCGACCCGACGGACCATGGCCGTCAGGTCCAGTTGCATGACCTCGGGGTCGACGCCGGGTGGCGGTGGCGAGAACAGCCACTCGTGGGCTTGGGCGGCCAAGTCGGCGACGTCGTCGGCGAAGCCCTCGGAGTTGGTGAAGCGCACGGCCAACGGACGCGCCAAAACCCCGGTCATCTTGCCGGCGTAGGCGGCGATCTGTTTGGTGATCGTGTCCGCGAGGTACTCACGGGCCTCGGTGGTCTCGCCGAGTTCCCGGACGGCCGAGGTGAAGCCCGACTCGTCGACGACGCGTGCCCGAATCCACAGCAGCGGCGGACCGAGGATGATCGCGACGATCGCCACGACCACCGCGGTGGTGGCGACGACGGCCATCAGTTCTGGAACCCGACCGCCCCGCTGTGGATGCACAGCTTTCCGGAGTTGGACACCCATGCTGCCGCGAAGCCGCCACTGCACGCGGTGCCCTCCGGCACCGCGATGGCGCGACCGCCCCACCCGCCGATGGCGACGGAAGTGCCGCCCGGTGCGGATTGGGCCACCGACATGGCACCCGGCCCAGTGGTGTACGAATGCGCCTGCCCACCTCGGGGCGCACCGGCCAGCGCTGTCGACTTGGGCTGCAGCGATCGCGCATCGGCCTGTCCGCCGGCATCGGCCACGGCGACCGCCGTGCCGTTGCCGCCGGACTCCTCGGCACGAGCGCTACTGCCCTTGCCCGCCTTGGCGCTACACGCACTGCCCCCGGCGACATGTGTTTGATGGCCGCCGTTGGCGGCTTGGCACAACGTACCCGCCGAGGCGGTCGCCTGACCGCCGACGACGGCGAGGCATGCGCCGGCGGCGATCATGCCGGCGGTCGCGATGAATCGCGCAGCGATCATCCCGCAGCTCGTTTGAGGGATTCCTTCGTCAGGCCCTTCTTGGCGGTATCGACGGCAGTCTTCTGCCCCTGCTTGACGAGCAAGCCGGGCAGCTTCACCTTGAGGTCGATCTCCAGGTCGAACTGCACGTGCGTGCCCTTGGGCGTCTCGGTCAGCGTGTACACGCCGTGCTGCTTCGCGAGCTGGTTGCTGTCGACCAAGTCCCACGTGCAGGTGTTGTCGGTCCACGAGTAGTCCAAGGTCTGCTCGTCGGTGATGGGGCCGACCGACACCTTCACCTTGACCACCTTCGGCAGACCATCGTCGTACTCCTCGACGATCTCGGCCGACTTGTGCGGTCCGGACCACTCGGGCAATGACTCAACGTCCTGCAGGACTTCCATGACCACCGACGGCGGTGCTGCGATATCGAACTTGGTACTTGCGGAGACACCCATGCGCGTAAACCTACCCTGTCGGACTGCGCGCGTCAGGTCTCTCTGTCGATGAGTTTGTAGGGCCATGCCTCGTCGGGGATGTCCGACGTCTGACATGGCTTGTCGACGGCGGTGAACCACCCGCGGTAGTGCATGATCTCGCCGAGAACGGGGTTGCGGACGGTCGCGTCACAGCGGAACCGTTGGTGCTGCTCGTCCCATCCTTCGATGTACTTCATCGTCGCCACCAAGGGTCCGCGCGGCGCGAGTTTGGGCCCCCGCAACCATCGGGCCGGGCCGCTCTCCAAGAGCAACTCGCCAGCCCGGGTGACCTTCGGCTCAACAGGGAACAAGAGTTCCGGGCCGTCGCCGAGATAGTCGACGAAACCGTCGCGGCCATCGACGAGCACCGAGTTGAGGCCGCGGTCCCCCGAGCTGTACCCGAAGGTGCGCAACACGGCCAGGCACTCGCGGCCCAGTTCGTCGCGATAGCAGTAGTTGCCCGCCCGGAACGGGAGCATACGGCTGGTCTTCGACGGGATCGCGTTGCGCTTGCCGTAGAACCACACCACCGGCGGCGGAAGCGTCGGGGTGACGTACACCGACTCGAGGAGCCCGGTCATGATCTGCGCGACGCCCGAAGTGGAGTCGATCCCGTAGCGCCATTGGAGATTGGGGTGCAGCCGGTCGAAATCAGAACCCAGTGCCGCGCGGTAGACCGGCGTCATGGGAGCACTCCTTCTCTGATCGACCGAGTGCCCAACATAGTACAAAGTGCAACTACTACTCCGGTGGAAAACCAAACCGCCACATGATGTCAGGAAACGGGCGGTCGCCTGACCTCAGGCTTTACCGGCTTCGCGGAACCGGCCCGGGCTCATCCCGACCGTCTTCCGGAATGTCCGACTGAAGTGCGACACATCCTGGTGGCCCACCGCGGCAGCAACCTCGGCGACCGAGAACTCGGTGGTGGTCAGCAACAGCTTTGCACGGTCCATTCGCGCGCAGTTCAACAGTGCGCTCGGCGTCAGACCGCCGGCGCCCAACAATTTCTGCATGTTCCGCAACGACATGCCGACATCGGCAGCGATCTGGGGCAGGGTCAAGTCCGGTTCGTGCAGGCGATCGGCAACGACACGCTTCACCGCCGCGACCTCGCGGATCCGGTAGGCCTGCGCCGCCCCGGTGTCGACGACGGCCTCCAGCACTGACGCCGCCAGCATATCCATCGTCGCCGCGGCGAAGGACTCGCGGACCTGCTCGGGCACGTCGTCGTCGAGCCCTGCCAGGTCGCCGATCAGGCGTCCCACCACCGCCGACGGACCGGCGCTGTTGAACGCCTGTCCGAGGGACTCCTCGAGGATGCGATCAGGCAGCCGCGACACTATCGGCTCCGTCGGGATCCGCACCGCCACCTGGGAGAAATAGCCCGGTGTACGGAACACGAACGGCGTGCCGAGGTGGAGCAGGGTGAATGCTCCCCGATTCAGCACGTTCGCGCGACCACGCTGCTCGATCTCCACCGTTCCGGAGGTCACCATGCACACCAGGAAGCCGGTGGTCGAGTCACCGCGGACCATCTCCGGAGACCGAACCACCGTGTGCTGTTGACACTGGATCGAGCTGATGTGCAGATCGCCGAACGCATGCCCGCTCCACTCTGCGTCGAGCCGATCGAGCCGATTCGGCCAGTCCACGCCCATGTCGCCATAGAGCGCACCAATCGTGTCGGCCCACTCCCGGCGTCCTTCCGCCGACCCCAGGTCTGCGGTGCGCAACGCGATGCGTTCCGCGTCCTCGTCGCCGTGGATGGTCGTTCGCAATCGGCCATGCATTTGTTCGCGCTCAGCCATTTTGTGCCATCCCAGTGCCTCCTAGTGTTCTAGATCACAGGGACCAGCAAGGCCCGACGGTACACGCAGATTTCGCACCGCTCCACAGTCCGATATCCGCTGCACACAATTCGATATTCGAAATCAACACGAGGAGTTCTGACCCATGACGACCACACAGTCACCCGCAGCCTCGGGCACACTCAACGACGTCCGCCCGATGACAGGCGCAGAGTACATCGAATCCCTGCGCGACGGCCGCGAAGTCTACTATCGCGGAGAACGCGTCGCCGATGTCACCACCCATCCGGCATTCCGGAATTCCGTCCGCTCGATCGCACGGATGTACGACACCCTGCACGACCCCGAAATGCGGGGCATTCTGGCCGTGCCGACCGATACCGGCAACGGCGGTTTCACCCACCCATTCTTCAAAACCGCCCACACCGCCGAGGACCTCGTCCTCTCCCGGGACGCCATCGTCGCGTGGCAGCGCGAGGTATACGGCTGGATGGGGCGATCACCCGACTACAAGGCGTCATTCCTCGGCACGCTCGGCGCCAACGCCGACTTCTACGGCGAATACAAGCAGAACGCTTTGCACTGGTACAAGACGTGCCAGGAACGCCTACTCTACCTCAATCACGCCATCGTCCACCCGCCGATCGACCGCGACAAGCCGGCCGACGAGACGGCGGACATCTGCGTCCACGTCGGCGAGGAGACCGATTCGGGACTCATCGTCTCCGGGGCCAAGGTCGTGGCCACCGGATCGGCGATCACGAATGCCAATTTCATTGCGCACTACGGACTTCCCTTGCGCAAGAAGGAGTTCGGCTTGGTATTCACGGTGCCGATGGATTCCCCCGGACTCAAATTGATCTGCCGGAGCTCTTATGAGATGAATGCGGCAGTAATGGGGACTCCGTTCGACTATCCATTGTCGAGTCGATTCGACGAAAACGACTCGATCATGATTTTCGACCGGGTGCTCGTGCCGTGGGAGAACGTGTTCGCCTATGACGTCGAAACCAGCAATAACTTCGTCCTGCGATCGGGATTCCTGCCCCGCTTCGTCTTTCACGGTTGCGCCCGGCTCGCCGTCAAATTGGATTTCATCGCGGGCTGCGTGATGAAGGCCGTCGAGATGACGGGCACCTCGGGATTCCGCGGAGTGCAGATGCAGATCGGCGAGATCCTCAATTGGCGGGATATGTTCTGGGCGCTCTCCGACGCCATGGCCAAGTCGCCGCAGCCCTGGGTGAACGACAGTGTTCAGCCCAATCTCAACTACGGCCTCGCCTACCGCACGTTCATGGGGGTCGGGTACCCGCGCGTCAAGGAGATCATCGAGCAGGTCGTCGGCAGCGGTCTGATCTACCTGAATTCCCACGCCAGCGATTTCGGCAATCCGGACATCGCCAAGTACCTGAACCAGTACGTCCGCGGCTCCAACGGCGTTGCGGCGATCGACCGCATCCAACTCCTGAAGCTGTTGTGGGACGCCGTCGGCAGCGAGTTCGCCGGCCGGCACGAGCTGTACGAGCGGAACTACGGCGGCGATCACGAAGCGGTGCGGTTCCAGACCCTGTTCGCCTATCAGGGCAGCGGGCAGGACGTCGCGCTCAAGGGCTTCGCCGAGCAGTGCATGTCGGAGTACAACATCGACGGGTGGACGCGGCCCGATCTGATCAACAACGACGATCTCGCGATCGTCACCCGCTGATCGGAGGGCACCGGCCATGACCTCCCCTGAATCCGACCTCGTCGCCAGTCCGCTACGAATGCGCAAGGCGCTGGGTCGCTTCGTCAGCGGTGTCACCATCGTCACCACCGCCGAGAGCGAACTCGACGACTCCGTGCACGGAATGACGGCAAATGCCTTCACCTCGGTCTCGCTCGACCCACCGTTAGTCCTCGTGTCGATCGCCAATCGCGCCAAGATGAACGAGAAGATCGCGGCCACCGGGCGGTACGGGGTGTCGATCCTGGCCGGCGATCAGGAGCCGCTGTCGTTGCACTTCGCGGGCGCGACGTCGCGCGAGGATCTCGTCCGGTTCACCTGGCGACAAGGCGTCCCACTCCTCGAGGGCGCCCTGGTCCACCTGTCCTGCAAGGTGACCGACTCGCACCCCGCCGGGGATCACACGCTCCACGTCGGCCAGGTCGAGGAGCTGTGGTACGACGACGGCCGGCCCCTGGTGTTCTACACCGGCAGCTTCCGTGCGCTCGAGCTGCAGACACCGGACGAATCCTGGGGGTTCTGACTCATGACCAGGTGCGGAGTTCGCGACGTGGTGTCAGCGGTCGCCGGACCGGTACCGTCCGGGACTCGTGCCGGTCACGCGGCGGAACACCCGGCTGAAGTGCGACACGTCACTGAAGCCCAGTTCGTCGCATACCTCGGCACAACTGTGTTCGGTCGTGAGCAGGAGGGTGCAGGCGCGTTCGATGCGACGGTCGTAGAGCCACTTGCGGGGCGTGGTTCCGACGGTGGCGAACAGATTGTGGATGTATCGCACCGACATTCCGAGTTCGGCGCCGATCTGCGCCACCGTCCGCTCCGGGTCGCCGATGTCTGCCAGCAACGCCTGCTGCACTGTCCACAAGTCACGGGCGTGGACCCGATCCGTCTGGGACAGCGACGACGTCGGAGCGCATTGCGCGACCGCCGCGGCCACCATCTCGGCGATGGCCGGCACAACGTATTCACGCTCGTCGTCGCCGAGTTCGTCGACGTCGGCGACCATGTCGACCAACATTCGCGACGCCAATCGGCCGAGTCCGGACTGCGCCGAGATCCGTCGCCCGAGTACGCCGTCGAGAACGGGCGAAGTCACCCGGTCGCGCAGTTTGCCGGTGGGAAGTCGCAGCACGATCTGGGAGAACTCGGTCTCACCGCGCACGACGAACGGCATGGACGTGTCCACAAACCCGAACGCTCCCTCACTCAGGCGATCCGATCGACCGGCCTGGGAGATCGTGGCGCTTCCCTCGGTGATCAGGCACAGCAGCAGGTCGTCTGCCGGGCCGGACGTGATCATCGTCGGGGTGCGGATCACGGCATGGGGGTCGGCACGCACCGTGCTCAACGACATGTCACCCATCGGACGCGCATGGACCTCCGCGGTGAAGCCGCCACGATTCGCCCCATCGGGCCAACCCAGGTCCATCTCGCAGTACGTCGTGGCTATCGTGTGCGACCACACCTCACGGCTCTCGGACCAGGCCAGATCACGAGTGCTGACTGCAACCGTCGGGCCCGTGGAGGCCGTGCAATCGCGGTCAATCATCCGTGCGCTCGTGGTCATTCTGGTCACCCACCTCCGCACCATAGTGTTCCAGATCACAGGGATCGGACGTCTCCGATAGCGCAACTGCCGAACCGGACGCCGTCCCTCCCAGCCCGTATCCCAAATAGCCGAATCGAGCAAGACACAACAATCACGGCGCGTACCGCTGACCGGCACGGTCTTCTGGACGTGATCACAAGAACCGCTACATAGTTCCCTTGGGCACATCCGCACCAGCCCGCCAGACCACAGGAGGTCGCGATGGCAGCACTCCAAACGATTCAGAAGATTGGTCCCGTACTCGACCTGTTCACCGTTTCCCGGCCCGAATGGGGCGTGTCGGAGGTGGCTGCGCAGATAAACGTTCCCCGGTCCAGCGCACACGCGCTCCTCGCCTCTCTTGTCGACATCGGACTCCTGCAGTGCCGCTCACGAGGGCGCTATCGGATCGGCTGGCGGATCATCGAGCTGAACCAGACCCTCCAGGGCACCGTCGACGTCAAGTCGTGCGCTTCACCGGTGCTGCAGGCCCTGTCCGATGAATACGGAGAGACCACTCACCTGGCGATTCTGGAGCGATACCGGGTGTTCTACGTCGACAAGGTGGTCGGCAACCACATCATCAACATCACCGGTGCGCGCGTTGGTGCCCATCTCGATGCTCACTGCAGCGCCGTCGGCAAAGTACTCCTGGCGCACTGCCACAGCGACGAGATCGAACGCAATGTGACCAACAAACCGCTCCGGCGATTAACGGCGGCCACGGTGACCGATCCGGCCGCACTCCAGGCCGAGCTCCGGACCGCACTGCGCAACGGCTGTGCCTACGACAACGGCGAGGCGGCTCCCGAGGTCCACTGCGTGGCCGCGCCGATTCGCGACGGTATGGGAGCAGTGGTCGCGGCGATCAGTATCACGGCCCCGGCTAGTCGGTTCCTCCCCGCTCGGAACGAATACCGTCGCGCCGTTATCGCCGCCGCGGCGACCGTCTCCAAGTCCCTGGCCACGTCAGCGGACAAACCGCTTGAGCCCGGACTCGACAATCCGACCCTGCACGTCGTCGCCGGGTGATTCGGCGATGACGGCGGTAGCGTCAATCCCTCAGGTGACGGGACAGGCCGAGCGCCGCAGTCCGCACGGCGGCCGCCGTATGGTCCAGGTTGATCCGGTTGTGCCATCCCGACACCGAGATACCGGCTACGACTCGACCGTCGGCACCGAATACCGGGCTGGCCACGCACACCAGGCCCGGCTTCGACTCCTCGAGGTCGTAGGCCACGCCCCGGTCGACGATCCGGGCCAATTCCTCGGTGAACAGGCCTGCCCCAGTGATGGTCCGCTCGCTGACCCGCGGAAGACCGGCGGCAAGCACGCGCTCGACCACCGACGGTTCGGAATGGGCCAGAATCGCCTTGCCGATTCCAGTCGCGTGAGCCGGCCACCGCACCCCGGCCCGGGTCGGCAGGGGCGGCCCGGCCGGGCCCACCAACACCTCCACGTAGACCACCGATTCACCGTCCAAGACGGCCAGGTGCACGGTCTGCCGGGTCGCCTCGCGGAGGTCCTCCATAACGGGACGCGCCGCCTCGCGCAGATTGCGCTGACGGGGAACCCGTTGCCCCAACTCGAACAGTTTCAGTCCGAGTCGGTAGCCGCGGCCGGCGCGCTCGATCAACCGGTGTTCGTCGAGCTCGTTGGCCACCCGGAAGACACTCGACTTCGAGATGCCGGTCCGCCGGGCGAGTTCGGAGACACCCAGCGGCTCGTCCTCGCCGGCCAGTTCCTCCAGCACACGCACCGCGCGCGCGATTGCGCCGACCTCGTTCCGCTCACCGGGACGACTGTCCTCCATGGTTCTCCAGCCTGCCCTGCCAACACGCCCAGCGCAACGACTCCGCGGCACAACGCCGCGGAAGGAAGACAGCCGTCATGACCAACCAGATACAGTCGGCCGCCGACGCCCTCCTCGCGGCCTACCGGACCAGATCGCCGATTGAACCGCTCACCCCGATGTTCGAGCAGGCCCCGCTATCGACCGCCTACGAGATCGCCCTCGCACAGGTCGAGTCGTGGGTCAAAGCCGGCGACACCGTCAAAGGCCACAAGGTGGGGCTCGCCTCCCGTGCGATGCAGCGCCAGGCCGGCGTCGACCAACCCGACTTCGGCCACCTCACCTCGAGCATGTTCCACCTGGAGCACCAGCCCATCCCAGCTGACACCTTCATCCAGCCGCGCATCGAACCCGAAGTCGCATTCGTATTGTCCAAGCCGCTCACCGGGCCCGGCGTGACCGTCGCCGAGGCGGCATCAGCGGTCGACTTCGTGCTCGCCTCGCTGGAGATCGTCGATTCCCGCATCCGGGACTGGCAGATCGGGATCTTCGACACCGTGGCCGACAACGCGTCGTCCGGCGGGGTTGTGCTGGGCAGCCGACCGGTGCGCCTGACCGACGTCGATTTGCGGTTGTCCGGCTGCAACCTGTCGGTCAACGGTGAGCTGGTGGTCACCGGGGCCGGTGGCGCCGTCCTGGGGTCTCCGCTCAACTCGCTGGTGTGGCTGGCCAACACCGTCGGCCCGCTCGGCGTCACGCTCGAACCCGGTCACATCGTCCTTCCGGGCTCGGTCACGCGGGCCGTGCCGATCGCCCCGGGCGACGCGATCGTCGCCGATTTCGCCGGCATCGGAAGTGTCACCGCCATCTTGGGAGAGAACCAATGACCACCGAGACCTGGAACGCGGCCAGGGTCGCCGACACCCTGCTGTCGTGCGAACGCGGACGGACGCCACGGACGTCGATTGCGGCGGAGTGGCCCGGCCTGGACCTCGACACCGCCTACATCGCGCAGGACATCGCGCTGGCCGACCGCCGCAGTCGCGGCGAGGTGATCACCGGCGTGAAACTCGGTCTGACTTCGCGTGCCAAGCAACAGCAGATGGGCGTCAACGAGCCGTCGGTGGCGTGGCTGACCGATGCGATGGCCCTGCCGGCCGGTCTGCCGGTACCCGCCGACCGGCTCATCCATCCACGTGCCGAACCAGAGATCGCATTCGTGATGGGTCGGCGCCTGGCGGGTCCAGGCGTCACCGCGGCTACGGCACTCGCGGCCGTCGACGTTGTCCTCGGCGCCATCGAGATCATCGACAGCCGGTACTCCGGTTTCAAGTTCACGCTTGCCGACGCGGTCGCGGACAACAATTCCTCCGGGGTATACGTGACCGGGGGGATCGCCCGTCGTGCGGCCGACGTCGACCTGCCACTGGAGGCCTGTCTGCTCGAGATTGACGGCCACGTCGTCGACAGCGCCACCGGCTCCGCGGTGCTCGGCAACCCCGCCGAGGCACTCGCGTTCGCCGCCAACACCCTCGCCGCCCGCGGACATGCCATCGAGGCCGGCTGGATCGTCCTCACCGGCGGCATGACCGACGCCGTCGCCGTCGAGCGCGGTGCCCGGGTCGCCGCACATTTCACCACGCTCGGATCCATCACACTCGCGGGAGGATAACCATGCCGATCATCGACGTCACGCTGACCGAAGGACGATCACCGGAGCAGTTGCGCGCCCTCATCCGCGAGCTCACCCTCGCGGCGCAGAGGGCCGTCGACGCGCCCTTGACGTCGATCCGGGTGATGGTGCGCGAAGTGCCACCAACCCATTTCGCCGCCGGTGATGTGACTATCGCCGAGAGGCGATCGTCAACGTCCTGAACTGCACTGACGGTGCTCCATCGACCCATGCAACCGCGGTCAATCATCCGTGCACTCGTGGTCATTCTCTGAGAACTCAACCGCCAATAGTGTTCCAAATCACAGGGCCTGTTCAACTCGACCGGGCGCTGCTGACCAACAGAACCCCAGAATTCGCAGCCTCGGATTCTTCCCTCTGAATGGAGCACACCTATGACAACGACTGAAGCCTTGACGCCCGCGTGGATCAACGACGTCACCATGGAACAGTTGGAGCGCAACCCCAACGAGGTCTACCAGCGGCTGCGCGCCGAGGCCCCCGTTGCCTACGTCCCCCAGCTCGGCCTCTACATCGTGTCCACCTTCGAGCTGTGCCAGGAGATCGCCAAAGACTCCGCACACTGGCCGGCGGTCATCTCGCCCGCCGGCGGCCGGACCTTCGGGGAAGGGGCGATCATCGGCACGAACGGCCCCCAGCACAAGGATCTGCGGGGCATGGTCGAGCCGCATCTGCGGCCGCAAGCCGTTGACTCCTACATCGACGACCTCGTCCGGCCGATCGCCCGCGAGCGACTCGCCGCGATCGAGGACAACGGCAGTGCCGATATCGTCGGCGAGTACTGCGAACCCGTCAGCGTCCGCGCACTGGGCGATCTCCTCGGCCTCGACGACGTCCCCGAAGACAAGCTGCGGGAGTGGTTCCACAAGCTGAGCGTGTCGTTCACCAATGCCGATATGACACCCGACGGCGAGTTCGCCAACCCCGACGGCTTCACCCCCGGTGACGAGGCGCGCGCCGAGATCATCGCCGTGCTCGATCCGAAGATCGACAAGTGGATCGTCGAGCCGGACAACACGGCGATCTCGCACTGGCTGCACGACGGCATGCCCGAGGGACAGACTCGCAGCCGCGACATCATCTACCCCAACATCTACGTCTTCCTATTGGGTGCGATGCAGGAGCCCGCGCATGCCATGGGCACGACCCTGGCCGGGCTGTTCAGCAAGCCCGATCAGCTCGAGCAGGTGATCGACGACCCGTCGCTGCTTCCCCGCGCCGTCAATGAGGGCATGCGCTGGGTGGCCCCGATCTGGTCCGCCGTCGTCAAAGTCTCGGCCACCGAGGTGACCGTGGGTGGCGTGACCCTGCCCGCCGGTTCCCTCGTCATGCTCTCGTACGGGTCGGCGAACAACGACGAGAACGCCTACTCGGCCCCGACCCAATACGACCTCGACCGCACCGTCACCCCCAACATGACCTTCGGCGCCGGGGTCCACGCCTGCGCCGGGACGTACTACGCCAGCGCGGTGGTCCGCATCGCCTTGGAGGAGCTGTTCGACACCATCCCGAACCTCGAGCTCGATGAGACCCATGACGTGGACTTCTGGGGCTGGGGATTCCGGGGACCCAAAGAACTGCATGTGACCTGGGAGGTCTGAGCAAGATGCAGCCGACGCCCGAAGCCGACACGGCAACGGACACCACCCACTTCCGTGTCGAACTGGCCCGTTCCACGACGTCGTTCGAGGTGGCCCCGAACCAGGCGATCCTCGACGCCGCACTGCGCGCCAACGCCTGGATTCCGCACTCCTGCACGCAGGGAACGTGCGGTACCTGCAAGCTCAAGGTGCTGTCGGGGACCGTCGATCACGCCGACTCACCGGAGTACACGCTGTCGACCGAGGAACGCGCCAACGGTCTGACGCTGGCCTGCCGGGCGATCCCCCAGGGCGATCTCGTCGTCGAACCACTCGGCGCGTCCGACGACGGGGTGCCCCACCACCCCCTGCGGGACTACACCGCCGAGGTCGTCGTGCTGGAGGATATCGCCGCCGACACCCGGCGCCTCGTCGTGGAGCTGGATTCCCCGATGGCGTTCAACGCCGGCCAATACTGCGAACTGATCGTTCCCGAAAGCGGCGTGGCCCGGCAGTACTCCATGGCCAATCCGCCCGACGAGAACCGGCGGCTGGAGTTCCACATCAAGAGGACTCCGGGCGGATTGGCCACCGACGGCTGGATCTTCCGGTCGCTCGAGGTCGGCGATCGATTCGACCTGAAGGGGCCTCTGGGCCAGTTCCACCTGGTCAACCAATGCGAGGAGACCGCGGTCCTCATCGGCGGGGGCACCGGCCTGGCGCCGTTGAAATCCATCGTGCGCCATGCACTGCACCTCGACCTGCTGCCGGAGATCCACCTCTATCACGGTGGTCGGCGCCAAGTGGATCTCTACGACGTGGAGTTCTTCACCGCCCTCGAGCGCGAGCACCCCAACTTCCACTACCACCCCGCGCTGAGCGAGGAGGAATGGGACGGTGCGACGGGAATGGTGACCGATGTGGTCGCCGACGACTTCGCCACCTGCAAGGGAATGCGCGCCTACCTCTGCGGGCCACCGGTGATGGTGGCCTCGGCCGTGAAGACCCTCAAGCGCCGGCGGATGTCCCCGCGATTGATCCTGCGCGAGGAATTCACCCCTGCGCCGATAGCAGATCCGCCACCGGCCTGACCACCGCCAACACCTCACCAACAGCTTGCCCGGAAGCGAGAAAGCACATGTACCAGATCACCGTCGTCTACAACCACCCCACCGATGCCGCCGCGTTCGACTCCTACTACCGGAGCACGCACATCCCCCTGGTCGGGAAGATCCCCGACCTCTCCGAAGCGACCTTCGTCAAGTGCGAGTCGCTCGACGGATCACAGCCGGGCGCCTATGCGGTCGCCCGCCTGACGTTCGCGTCGAAGGAGACCGCCCTTGCGGCGCTGGGGTCCGACGCCGGGCAGGCGGCCTCGGGTGACGTGGCGAACTTCGCCGACGGCGGCGCCACACTGCTGTTCTCAGGTGACCCCGAGGTCCTCTGAGGAGTCGGGGTTCCCGGTGGCCCGGGCCGCGATCTCGGCAGACCGGGCCGCGCCGGCTGGCTTGCCCGCGATTCCCCAGTTCTCCGGCAAGACCTCGATGATCTGGCCGCGCACCCCGTCGGGCGCGACGCCGAGGGCGCCGACCACCACCGCAGTGAGCGCCGCGAGCAGGTCCTCGCGCTGCGCACGGGGACGCCCGGCCAGCACGACCGCGGTGAAGTACGGGGCGTCGATCCCCGACTCGACCCGCCCGGCCACTGCGATGCACGACGGGTCGTAGCGGACGAGGAAGACCCGTATCCGCTCCATCGGGGAATCCAGCACGCGCGCATAAGTGGAGCTGGCCTCGGTCAGCAGCGTCCGCTCCTGCTCAGCCGTGAACCGACCGGCCGGAATGTGAAAGTGCGCAACGGGCATTGGGGGCGTCCTCTCTGGAATCGTCCTCTCGATCAGCGGGAGTTCAGAGCACTCCGTGGCGCACACCGCCGTCGGCGGTGAGTACCGCCCCGTGGAGCACCGACGCCTCCGGCTCGACGAGCAGCGCGACCAGCCAGGCGATTTCGTCGAGAGTGGGCAGGCGGCCGAGAGATGTCTTGGCGCGATACCGGTCCCACAGCTCATCGACCGGGGTTCCCGACTCGGCTGCCTGGGTCTCGATCAGCGCGCGGAGCCTCGGAGTGTCGATCGGGCCCGGCGCGATCGTGTGGGTCGTCACGCCTTGGGGGCCGTACAGGAGGCTGATCTGGCGCATCAGGTTGAGCAGCGCCGCGTTCGCGGTCCCGGGCCCGGCGTCGAGGGGGCCGGGTTCGATGCCGAGCGACCCCGCGATCGCGACGAAGCGCGACCCGGGGACCAGATGGTCGCGCACCGCGTGCAGCAGACGGACCGTCCCGGCGACCTTGATGTTCGCCGCGACCGCCAGCAGAGACGGCTCGATCGCGTCCACCGATCCGCGCACCGGCAGGCCAGCAGCGAACACCGCCAACCGCACCGGTCCGGAAATGGCCTGTTTGATCGTCGCGACTGAGTCATCGGAGCCGATATCCGCGGGGCAGGCGACGATCAGATCGCTGGTCGCACCCAGCTCGTCCAGGGCCCGGACGTCACGGGCCACCGCCACGACGCGAAACCCCTTGGCCACCAAGGTCGATGTGATCGCCGAGCCCATCGCACCGGTCGCACCGACAACGACGCACGTCTCGGGACTCCCCGTCGCAGACATGGTCTACCGGCGCAGACGGATCGTGACGGCCCTGGGTTCGGTGAAGAACTCGCGCGAGTACTGCCCGCCCTCGCGGCCCAGTCCGCTGATCCCCTCGCCACCGAACGGCAGTCGCAGATCACGTTCGAAGAAGGTGTTGATCCAGACGGTGCCGGCCTTCCACGCCGCGGCCATCCGGTGGGCGCGGTTCAGGTTGTCGGTGAAGAGAATGCCGGCCAGACCGTAGGGCGAATCGTTGGCGATCCGCATCGCCTCGTCCTCGGTGTCGAACCCGAGCACGGTCTCGACCGGTCCAAAGATCTCCTCGCGCGCCGTCCGCGACTCGTTGGTCAGGCCGGTGATTACCGTCGGCGGGTAGTAGAAGCCGGCCCCGTACCCGGCGCCGGTGAGGCGCTCACCGCCGACGACGACCTTCCCACCCTCTTCCTGGGCCAGCTCGACGTAGCCGTGCACCTTCTGGAGGTGTTGCTCCTCGATGAGCGGCCCCATGAACGTGTCGGGCAGTTTCGGGTCACCGACGACGAGCTTGGCGGCCTCGGCGGTGAACCGCTCAAGGAACTCCTCGCGAATCGAGTTCTGGACCAACAGCCGGGTACCGGATAGGCACACCTGGCCGTTGCCGCCGAAGATCGCGCGCAGCGACATCGGCACAGCGATGTCGAGATCGGCGTCGTCGAAGACGATGTTGGCCGACTTGCCGCCCATTTCGGCCGAAACCGGCGTGTGGTTCTGCGCTGCGGCCTGCAGGATCTTGACGCCCGTGGCGCTGGAACCGGTGAACGTGATGCGGTCCACCCGGGGGTCGGAGGTGAGCGGACCCGCCACAGCCTCGCCGCCGTAGCCGTGCACGACGTTCAGCACGCCGGGCGGGAGACCGGCCTCCAGGGCGATCTCGGCGAACCGGTTGGCAGTAAGAGGGGTTTGCGGAGCCGGCTTGAGGACCACCGTGTTCCCGAATGCGAGCGCCGGCGCGATCTTCCACGTCGCCAGCATCAGCGGTGCGTTCCACGGGCTGATCGCCGCCACCACACCGGCGGGCGGGTAGAGCACGTAGGACAGCAGGTCGCCGTCGGGGTACGCCTCGTTCGCCGCCATCGCGACGTAGTCGGCGAAGAACCGGAAGTTGTGCGCGACGCGAGGGATCTCCGCATGCAGGGACTGCGTGATCGTCTTGCCGCCGTCGCGGGTTTCCAGCAGGGCGAGTTCCTCGCGGTGTGCGTCGACCGCATCGGCGACGCGGTGCAAGATCTGCGCGCGCTCCTTCGGCGACATCGTCGCCCAAGGTCCTTCGTCGAAGGCCGTACGCGCGGTCTCGATCGCGGTACGCCCGTCGTCGGCCGTGCCGCGCGCCACCCGTCCGAGTAGACCGCCGTCGTGCGGGTCCCGGGTTTCGAACGTGGCGCCGTCGGACGCGGGCCGCCACTGGTCGCCGATCAGGTGTCGCACCTCGATCGGTGCGGATGTCGTCATAGCTGTCGTCCTCCAGTCACGCGTTCGCCGTCTCATAGGTCCGTGCCGAGAGCTCCGAGGCGACATCAATGATCATGTCCTCCTGCCCACCGATGACGCCGCGCCGGCCGAGCTCCATCAGGATGTCGCGGGTGGGCACCCCAAACTTCTTGGCCGCTCGCTTGGTCGGATGGAAGAAGGTCGAGTAGACGCCCGCGTACCCGAGGATCAGCGCGGTTTCGTCGACAATCTGCGGCTCTTTCATCAGCGGGGCGACCACGTGCTCGGCGGTGTCGATCAGCGGGTACAGGTCGACGCCGGTATCCCACCCGGCACGCTCGAACGCGGCCGCGACGACCTCGGTCTGGGCGTTGCCCGCGCTGGCGCCCAACCCGCGCAGCGAACCGTCGATGTACAGTGCGCCGTTCTCCGCGGCGGCAAGCGCATTCGCGACTCCCACCCCGAGGTTGTTGTGCGCGTGGAAGCCGATATCGACGCCGATGGCCGAACGGAGTTCCGCGACTCGTTCCCCCGCTTGCTGCGGGACCATCGCCCCGGCCGAGTCCACGACGTAGACCACGTCGGCCCCGTAGGACTCCAGTTTGACGGCCTGCTCGGCGAGCGCGCCCGCCTCGAGTTTGTGGCTCATCATGAGGAAGCACATCACGTTGAGCCCGTGTTCTTTGGCCCACTCGACGGGCTGTTGGCCGCAGTCGGCCTCGGTGCAGTGCACGGCGACTCGAACGGTCTTGATGCCCGCGTCGATCGCGCCCTGCAGCTCGCGAAGGGTCGCGATGCCGGGTACGTAGAGGACCGCGATGTCGGCGTTCTCGACCGCCCCGACCGCAGCCCGGACGTACTCGGGATCGGTGGCCGCGGCGAATCCGTATTGGATGGACGACGCGCCCAGTCCGATGCCGTGCGCGACCTCGATGGTCGAGATCCCTGCCCGGTCGAGTCCCGCGGCAATCGCGGCGACGTTGTCGGTGGTGAATTGGTGCGACACGCTCGACATGCCGTCGCGCAGCGTCGTGTCGACCAGGATCACCTTCCGATCGGGGGTTTCGTTGGTCACTGTGCTGCTCCCGTCACGAGATTCTGCTGGGCCATGACCTCCGCGACCTGCACGGCTGCGGCGGTGATGATGTCGAGGTTGCCCGCATACGTGGGCAGAAAATCGCCTGCGCCGACGACTTCGAGCATGACGCTGACGAGATCACCGTCGACGTCGATGAGCTTCAGCGAGTAGCCGGGGACATAAGTCTGGACCCGGGCGACCATGTCGAGGACGGCTCGTTCGATGGTCGGGGCGTCCGGCCGGCGGACGCGGGCGTACACGGTGTCGCGCATGTTCATCGGCGGCTCGGCCGGATTGATCACCGAGATCGCTTTCGCGGAATCGGCGCCGGCCACCTGGGCTAGTGCACGGCCGGTCTTCTCACTGAACTCGCTCAGGTTCTGCCGGGTGCCCGGCCCTGCGCTCTTCGACGCGATCGCCGCGACGATCTCACCGTACGAGGCATCCGCGGCCTCGTTGATCGCATACAGGATGGGGATGGTCGCCTGACCCGCGCAGCTGACCATGTTGACGTTGGGCGCGCCCAGGTGCTCCTCGAGGTTCACCGCGGGAACGACGTACGGGCCCACCGAGGCCGGCGTGAGATCAATGGCGGTGATGCCCGCCTCAAGGTAACGGGGCGCAGCAGCGGCGTGGACCTTCGCCGAGGTCGCCTCGAACACGAGATCCGGCGGGCGTCGCTGGGAGAGCAGCCATTCCAGTCCTCCTGCAGACGCCTCCAGGCCCGACTCGCGGGCCCTTGCCAGGCCCTCACTCGCCGGATCGATGCCGACCATGGCGACGGGGTCGATGTGCTCTGAGCGGAGCAGCTTGTACATCAGGTCCGTGCCGATATTGCCCGATCCGACAATTGCTGCGGTCAGCTGACTCATGTCGCCTCCTTGTGGTCTGTACGGGGTCGACCCTAGGTCCGCGATGCATACCGGGGGGAGCGAGAATCCGCCTGCACGGACAAGCGACGAAATGTCGTGCCCGATATTCGGGCATGCCGAAAGGGCGTGACCGGCATCACAATTACGGGGCATTCTGGCGCCAGAACCGCAAGACAGCCCGCCATGTCGGTGCTGGATGATCCAGAGGAGATATCGATGTCCGAAAACCCCGCACGTTTTGAAATCGCGCACCTTGCCCGGGTGGAGCTGTTGAGTCCCAAGCCGCAGGAGACCGAGGACTTCTTCACGCGATTCCTCGGGATGTACGTTACCCAACGGGAAGGCCAGTCGGTCTATCTCCGCGCTTATGAAGACCCTTATCAGTGGAGTCTCAAGATCACCGAGTCGCCGCAGGCCGGAATGGACCACTTCGCAATGCGCACCCATTCGGCCGAGGCGCTCGAACGACGCGACAAGTCCCTCAACGACGCCAACGTCGACCGTGCGTGGCAGGACGGCGACTTCGGGTACGGCAAGACCCTGAAGTACCAGACCCCCGACGGGCACAACGTATCGCTCGTCTGGGAGGCGGAGAAGTACGTCGCCCCGCCGGAGCTGCGGAGCAAGATCCTCACGCGTCCGTCGAAGAAGCCGCTACAGGGCATCCCGGTGAAGCGGATCGACCACCTCAATCTGATGGCTTCCGATGTCACCCCGGTGAAGGAATCCTTCGAGCGCCATCTTGGATTCCAGACCACCGAGCGCGTCGTCGACGGCGACGTGGAGATCGGCGCCTGGATGAGCTCGAATCTCCTGGCCCACGAGGTCGCCTGCATGCGCGACCTCACCGGCGGCCGGGGCAAGCTGCACCACGTGGCGTTCTACTACGGCAACATGCAGTCCAACGTCGACGCCGCAGAGATGTTCCGCGACTACGACATCCGGATCGAAGCGGGACCCGATGTCCACGGCATCACACAGGGCCAGTTCCTCTACGTGTTCGAGCCCGGTGGCAACCGGATCGAGTTGTTCGGATCGGCCGGATTCATGCACCTCGATCCCGACGCGAGCACCAAGACCTGGGAGATGTCCGACATCGACACCGGACTGGCCATCGGCGGTGCCCAGCTGCCCTGGGAGACCTACTTCACCTACGGCACCCCGAGCCCGCTGGCCCTCGACGCCCACATCGAGAAGTTCGCCCACTTCGGGCCGGGCATGGCTCCGCCGGAGCCCTCGCCCCAGACGGACCTGGCGGGCTCCTCCGCCTAACCGATCCCGAACGCCGAAGGCCGGTCACCCCGTACGGAGTGGCCGGCCTTCGGCTTTGGGTCAGAAAGACCGAAGGCCGGCCACCCCGTGGGTGACCGGCCTCGGTGCTGATTCGCGATGGTGCGAAGGGCAACAGATCAGAAGCCCATGCCGCCCATCTCGTCGCCGCCCGGCATGGCCGGTGCAGCGTGCTTCTCCGGCTTGTCGGCGACAACGGCCTCGGTGGTGAGGAACAGAGCCGCGATCGAGGCTGCGTTCTGCAGCGCCGAGCGGGTGACCTTCACCGGGTCGTTGATTCCGGCCTTGAGGAGATCCTCGTACTGGTTGGTCGCGGCGTTGAGGCCGGTGCCCTTCTTGGCGTTGCGGATCTTGTCGGCGACGACACCGGGCTCGAGGCCGGCGTTGATCGCGATCTGCTTGGCCGGAGCCTCCAGCGCGACGCGGACGATGTTGGCACCGGTGGCCTCGTCCCCGTCGAGCGAGAGGCCGTCGATGGCGTCCTCGGACTGCAGCAGCGCGACGCCGCCACCGGCGACGATGCCCTCCTCGACGGCCGCCTTCGCGTTACGAACGGCGTCCTCGATGCG
>CAZVVS010000012.1:0-27111 GCA_964630585.1 uncultured Gordonia sp. | reverse complement strand
GCCCGGACGGCGACGTCGTACAACCGTCCACAGGAGGCCACGCAGGTGGCGACCAGAGCGAGGCCGGCACCGAGCGAGACGAGAGGGATCGCCGCGAGCACCAGCGCAGAGATGCCGTAGACCACCGCCCAGCGTGTGCGGCGCACGGGTCGCTGCGCCGGCCAGCCCGGGCGGGCCTTGCCCGCTCTTACTGCGGGGGAACCGGCCCACTGCTCGCGTGCCCGGACCCGGCCGCGCACCCCCGAACCCGGTTCGACGATGGCGTCGCGCCCGATGATCGCGCCGGGGAAGAGTGTCGACCGGGAGCCGACCGTCGCCCCTGGTTTGACCGCGATCGCGCCGATCTGCACGATGTCGCCGTCGATCCACCACCCGGCGAGATCGACCTCCGGCTCCACCGACGCACCGTCGCCGAGCGTCAGCAACCCGGTCACCGGCGGTAGTGAGTGCAGGTCGACGCCGCGGCCGATGGTGGCGCCCAGTGCGCGCGCGAAAGCGATGATCCAGGGCGCGCCGGAGATGTTCGACGCACCGCTGGACTCGACGAGGCGTTCGGCGCACCAGAGCCGCAGGTGGACGCTGCCGCCGCGCGGGTAGTCGCCCGGCCCGACGCCACGCAGTAGAAGGCGCACGCACAGCGCCGCGTAGGTCATCCGGCCCAGCGGGGTGATGAAGACGACGAACGCGACGAACACGATCCACCAGTCGAGCCGGATAAGCCAGTCGACCTCGGGGCGCAGCCAGGCGCCGACGTTGTTGGCGACGGCCGACCAGGTAACCCACTGCAGGCCCGTCAGCGTGGCCAGCGGGAGGCTGGCGGCGGCCTGGATCCAGCCGGTCCGCCGCGGCGTCGGCGTGACGGACCGCTCGACCACGCCGGCCGTCGGGTCCCACGAGTCGAGGAGTTGCGCGAGCCGTCCCAGTCGCGGGTTGTCGTACAGATCGCCGACGGTGATGCTCGGGTACCGCTCGCGCAACGAGGAGACCAGCTGGGCGGCGGCGAGCGAACCGCCACCCTCGGCGAAGAAATCGGCGTCGGGGCTTCTCACCGTCGTACCGAGGACCGACGTCCAGGCGTCGGCCAACCACTGCTCGGTATCGGTGAGGTCGGCGGCATCCCCGTCGTCGGCGTCGGTACCGGGCAGCGGCCACGGCAGTGCGTCGCGGTCCACCTTGCCCGACACCCGCGTCGGCAGTTCGTCGACCAGCGCCAGCCGCGGGACCAGTGCGGCCGGGAGTTGCTGGGCAAGGGCGGCGTGGGCGTCGGCCAGGTCGAACTCGGGATCGGCCGAAGCGAGGTAGCCGACGAGGAGTGGGGTGCCCGCAGCGCTGGTGCGCACTGCTGCGGCGCCGGCCGACACGCCGGGCAGGTTCTGCAGTGCGGTGTCGATCTCGCCGAGCTCGATGCGCCGCCCGCCGACCTTCACCTGGTCGTCGGCGCGGCCGGCGAAGACCAGGCCCTCGGGGTCGAGCCGGACCAGGTCGCCGCTGCGATAGGCACGCTCCCACCTGAGGCTGGGCATCGGTGCGTACTTCTGGGCGTCCTTCTCCGGGTCCAGGTAGCGGGCCAACCCGACGCCGCCGATCACGAGTTGCCCGGTCTCGCCCCAGCCGACCTCGGCCTCGTTCTCATCGACGACGGCGAGATCCCAGCCGTCCAGCGGCAAGCCGATGCGCACGGGCGCAGTGCCGTCCAGCCGTGCCGCACATGCGACGACGGTCGCCTCGGTGGGGCCGTAGGTGTTCCAGACCTCACGGGTCGGGCCGTCGGCCTCGTCGTTGGGGGCGGACAGGCGCGCGGCGAGTTCGGGTGGGCAGGCCTCGCCGCCGAAGATCAACAGGCGCACCGATTCCAGCGCCTGCGGGGGCCACAGCGCGGCGAGGGTGGGCACCGTCGAGATGACGGTGATGGCTCGGCGGACCAGCCACGGTCCCAGGTCCATGCCGCTGCGCACGAGGTCGCGCGGGGCCGGCACCAGTGCTGCGCCGTGGCGCCATGCCAACCACATCTCCTCGCAGGAGGCGTCGAACGCCACCGAAAGGCCGGCCAGGATGCGGTCCCCCGGACCCAGTGGATCGTCGGGCAGGAAAAGGCGGGCCTCCGCGTCGACGAAGGCGGCCGCGTTGCGGTTGGTGACCGCCACGCCCTTGGGGGTGCCGGTGGAGCCGGAGGTGAAGATGATCCACGCGTCGTCGTCCAGGCCGGGCAGCGGGGTGAGGTTGGCCGGTCCGGTGGTAACCGGTTCACCGGGCCGACCGCCCTGCGCGTGGAAGACGCCGTCGTCGGTGATGAGGGCGTCGATGTCGGCCTCGCCGAACACCAGGTCGGCGCGCTCGACCGGGTCGTCGATATCGACGGGCACGTAGGCGGCACCGGCGAACATCGTGCTCAAGATGGCGAGGTAGAGGCGTCGGGTACCCGACGTCATCCGGATGCCCACCCGGGACCCCGGGCCCACGCCCGCACCGGCGAGGACCGCGGCGCCGCGTCGGACGAGCGCGAGGACCTGGCGGTAGGTGAGGGGCATGTCACCGTCGTCGAGCGCCGTCGCGTCGGGATGTGCAGCGGCGGTGGCGGCGAAGATGGCGCGCAGGGTGCGCGGTGGGGCGGCATTCTCGCCGCGCCGGTAGATCGAGTCGACGCCTGTGGCAGGCGCAATCTCCGGCAACGTTTTCTGCCTCTCAGCACAAGGGGGCGTCCTCGTCGACTGTAATCGTCGTATGGCCTCCGATATCCCCAACCGCACTGAGTTCGAACTCGACGACCTCACCGTGTCCGCGCTGACGTGGGGCGACGCCTCGGCGCCCCTGGCGCTGTGCTTGCACGGCTACCCCGATACCGCGTGGACGTGGCGCCACCTCGGGCCGGTCCTGGCGCAGCACGGCTACTACGCCGTCGCACCGTTCTCCCGTGGGTATGCCCCGACGTCGGTGCCGGCCGACGGGGATCTGACGGTCGGGGCGCGGATTGCCGATGCCCTCGCCATCGCGCAGCGCATCGGTGCGCCGCGCTCGGTGATCGTCGGGCACGACTGGGGGGCGTTCACCGCCCATGGTGCGGCCGCTCTGCCGGATTCGCCGTTCGACGCACATGTCGCCCTGGCCATCCCGCCGTTGGCCAGCATCCGGATCACCCGGCAGGAGTTCGCGCGGCAGGCGTGGACGGCGGTGGCCCAGACGCGCAACAGCTGGTACATCGTCGTCAACCAATTGCCGCGCCTGCCCGAGCGCATATTCGCGTCGATGACCGGATTGTTGTGGCGGGAGTGGGCACCCGGTTACGACGCCTCCGTGGACCTCGCGCACCTGGCCGAGGCGGCGGCGCCGCAGAACCGTGCGGCCATCGTCGGCTACTACCGGCAGTTGGTCCGGCCGCGTCCGGGTTCGGCGCGAACCCGCGAACTGACCAAACTGTTCATGGCGCCGCCGATCCATCCGGTACAGGTGCTCTACGGCTCCGAGGACCATGCGATGCGCGCACAATTCTTCGCCGGGCTCGACGACGGGCGGCTCCCGGAGGGCAGTCGGGTCGAGCGACTCGAGGGCGTGGGGCACTTCCTGCACCTGGAACGGCCCGAGCAGGTGAACGCGCTCATCGTCGACCATCTCGGGCCGGCGTAGCCGGCGGGCGTCTGATTCACTGCCGCGCGTCAGATTACCTGGCAGTGTGGGATGTGCCCGGGCGCGCGACGGCGGCCGGGTCGAGACGAGAGGACAGGTCATGACCTTTTTCCGGACGCCCGCGCTGCTGATCGCGCGGATCATTCTGGGCCTCATCTTTATTGCGACGGGCCTGCGGAAGCTCGACAGCGGGCTGGGTACGACCGCTGACGGATTCAAGTCGATGGGCGTGCCCCTGCCTAAAGTGTCCGCGTTCTTCCAGACGTGGTTGGAGATCATCGGGGGCGGCGCGCTGATCCTGGGCATTCTGCTTCCCGTCTTCGGGACGGTGATGGCGCTGTCCATGATCGGTGCCGCCTACTGGGGCCATTGGGACAACGGCTTCTGGATGGCCGACGGCGGATACGAGCTCACCGTCGCGCTGGCCGCGGGCCTGCTGGCGGTCGGGTGGGCCAATGCCGGGCTGTTCTCGGTCGACCACTACCTGCGCAAGCGCCGTGGGGAGGCCATCGTCGTCGAGGGTGGGTAGCAGATCCTTCCGCCCGCCCGTTAGGGTGCCCTAAAAGTCCGATTCAGGAGGGTGCCCGATGACCGGTCTGCGGTCGATCACGCAGTTCTTGCTCCGGCTCACGCTGGGTGTCGTGTTCTTCGCCCACGGGTGGGAGAAGCTCGTCATCAAGGGCATCGACAAGACGGCGATCCTGTTCGGGGACGGCCCCGGCGGCAAGAACGGGTTCGACATCCCGTTCCCGACCGCCGCCGCCCACTTCGCCGCGTGGGCCGAGGTGCTTGGCGGCGCCGCGCTGATTCTCGGTGTGCTTCTACCCGTCGTCGGCGTCGTGTTGGCGGCGACGATGATCGGTGCCGGCTACTACGGGCACCACGACAACGGTTTCTGGATCCAACAGAACGGGTGGGAGTTCAACCTGGTGCTGGCCGTCGCGGTACTGGCCGTCGGGTTCGCGGTCCCGGGCGTGCTGTCGCTCGACCACTACCTCACACAGCGCCGTACGAAGATCCAACGCGGTGAGACGGTCTCCAACATCTGAGCGAGTTGGAGGGCGGTGCGCGGAGTAGGAAACTCCCGGCCGGTCATCCCTGGTTGCTGGCGGTGACCAGCCACAGGGCGCCGGGCAGCTTCACCGATCCGTCGATCACGTGGGTCCGGATATGCTCGCGCGTGCGCTCCACCAGGTCCGACCACTTTTCGGTGGTGACCGTGTTGAGGAGCTGTTCGCGCGCGAGCCGTCCCGTCGTGGTGGCCAGGATCAGGGTGAGACGCTCGTCGACGCCGTCGCTGCCGTCCACGGAATGGTCGAAGACCGTGTCGAACGGATCCACGGACACCTTGTCCCACCCGGCGTCGGCCAGGATGGTCGCGACGTGGTCGCGGTCGGCAAACGCCATCGGACCCGGAGAACCGGGCGGCGGCGGTGCCGGTGGATCGGGCAGTGCGGCGGTGATCGCCTCGGTGCCCGCGCCGCCGAAGCTGGGGTTCTCGGCGATCCCACGCCAACAGGCGAACACCAGGCGGGCGCCGGGGGCGGTGACGCTGCGGACATTGGCGAAGGCGGCGGTCGGATCGGCGAAGAACATGACTCCGAACCGCGAGACGACCCGTTCAAACGGAGCGCCGGGCGCATGCGTGCCGATGTCCATCGTTTGTGCGTCACCGAGGAGGACGGTGGCCTCGGGTACGCGGCGGCGGGCCGCCTCGACCATGTCGGGGGCGATGTCGACGCCCACCATCGTCGATCCCGCCGCGGTCCCCGCAGCAAGCAGCGTGCCCGAACCGCAACCGACGTCGAGGACCCGCTCGTTCGACCGGAAACCCGCCCGTTCGACGATCTCCGTGGTCACCGGGGTGTACACCGAGTCGAACAGCGCCTCGTTTTCAACCCACCCCGCGGCGCCCTCGCTCCACCCGGTGGCGTCGTAGTCGTGAGCCATAGTCCGATCGTACGGGCGGTTCGACAAAGGCCGACGGTGTAGGTTCACGACCATGCCAATCGTGCACCACCGGCAGCCCAGCGTGCTGTCCTATCTCCACTGGATGCTTGCCCGGATATTCGTCAAACCGGTCCTGGCCCTCGGGCCGGTCAACAAGCCGGTCTTCGCCCTCCTCGCCGCGCTCGAGCGCGGAGCGGAAAAGCAGCGCCCACCGCGGTCGGTGGTGATCGAGCGCGTCTCGCTGGGCGGCCGACCGGCCGAACTCGTCATGGCTAAGGCGCCCACCAATGGCGCGACGGACACCGCGGTTCTCTATCTGCACGGCGGCGGCTTCTTGAGCTGCGGGCCCGGGACGCACCGCACGATCACCGCCTCGTTGGCAAAAGGGCTCGGCGTGCCGGTCTTCGCGCTGGACTACCGGCAGCTGCCACAGGTCGGCGTCGGTACTTCGGTCCATGACGCGTTCGAGGCCTACCGCGAGCTGATCGGCCAGCGGGGCTAC
This sequence comes from uncultured Gordonia sp., assembly GCA_964630585.1. Classification (GTDB taxonomy): domain Bacteria; phylum Actinomycetota; class Actinomycetes; order Mycobacteriales; family Mycobacteriaceae; genus Gordonia. The sequence continues at coordinate 21,038 of CAZVVS010000012.1, read as the reverse complement.
CGTCACGTCGTCGTCGCCGGCGATTCGGCGGGCGGATATCTGACCGGCAAGGTCGCCGAGCTCGCCTCGGTCAACGACGTACCGGCGCCCACCGCGTTGGCCATGCTCTCGCCATGGCTCGACCTCGACATCGGCGACCGGGACGATCGGACCAGCCGCTACGACGCCTACCTGCCCATCCGCCAGTTGGCGGTTGTGCGGCCGATGCTCGATAGGGGCCCGATTCCTTTCGCCGGTGCCGTGAGCGTCACCGACGTTGCGCCGGAGGCCTTCCCGCCCACCATCGTGATCACCGCAGAGCAGGAGATGCTGGAGCCCGACGCCCTGGAGTTCGCCGAGAATCTCGAGGCCGCTGGCCGTCGCGTGGTGCTCCACAGCTATCCGTGGCAGATCCACGCCTTCACCGTCATGCTGCGCCACCGCGAGGGTGCCGAGTCGGTCCGGCTGGTCGTCGACTTCCTCAATGAGGCCATTCGTGAGGCCCACGCCGACGATTCCGGCGACCGACGGCAGAGCGAGGCGAGCTGACGTGCCCCAGACCATCGGCGAACTGTTCGCCTTCGACACCCTCCTGCGCGACGACGAGAAGGCCATCGTCGACACCGTGCGCGACTTCGGGAACAAGCGCCTGCGCCCCAACGTCGCCGACTGGTTCGACGCCGGCTCGCTGCCGGTGCGCGAACTCGCCGTCGAACTCGGTGCGCTGGGCCTGTTCGGCATGCACTTGGAGGGCTACGGCTGCGCGGGTGCATCGGCCACCGCCTACGGGTTGGCCTGTCAGGAGATGGAGGCCGTCGACTCCGGGCTGCGCAGCTTCGTGTCCGTGCAGGGATCACTGGCGATGTTCGCGATCTGGAAATTCGGCAGCGACGAGCAGAAGGACCGCTGGCTGCCGGAGATGTCGGCCGGACGAGCCATCGGGTGCTTCGGTCTCACCGAACCCGACTTCGGATCCAATCCGGCGGGGATGCGCACCAACGCCCGCCGGTCGCCGGGAGCGGTAGCGAGCGGGACCAACGGCCGCCGGTCGCCGGGAGCGGTAGCGAGCGGGACCAATGCCACTAGCGATGGCTCCGATTGGGTTTTGAATGGTGCCAAGATGTGGATCACCAATTCGCCCGTCGCCGACGTTGCGGTGGTGTGGGCCCGCACGGATTTGGCCGAGGGCTCCCGCGGAATCCGCGGCTTCGTCGTCCCCACCGACACCCCCGGGTTCAGTGCGCCGGAGATCAAGCGCAAGCTGTCGTTGCGCGCCTCGGTGACCGGCGAGATCGTGCTGGAGGACGTTCGCCTCCCGTCGTCGGCGATGCTGCCCGGCGTCGAAGGTCTGCGCGGCCCGCTGTCGTGCCTCAACGAGGCGCGCTTCGGCATCGTGTTCGGCGCCGTCGGCGCGGGCCGCGACTGCCTGGAGACGGCGATCGAATACGCGGGCAGCCGCGAGGTCTTCGACAAGCCGCTCTCGGGGTACCAGATGACCCAGCGCAAGATTGCCGACATGGCCGTCGCGCTGGGCAATTCGCACCTGCTCGCCATGCACCTGGGCCGCCTCAAGGACGAGGGTGGCGTCAAGCCCGAGCAGATCAGCCTGGGCAAGTTGAACAACGTGCGCGAGGCGCTGGCGATCGCGCGCGAATGTCGCACCATCCTGGGCGCCAACGGCATCACCCTGGAATACCCGGTGATCCGCCACGCCAACAATCTCGAGTCGGTCCTCACTTACGAGGGCACCTCGGAGATGCACCAGCTGATGATCGGGAAGGCGCTGACCGGCGTCGACGCGTTCCGGTAGCGGGGCCGCAACCCGACCCTACCGACCAAGCAACTGCTTGGGTAGCGTGAGGGTATCGACTACAGGAGGCAAGCGTGGCGCAGGGATTGAAGCTCGGGTACAAGGCATCGGCGGAGCAGTTCGATCCGCGGGAGCTGGTGGAGATCGCGGTGGCCGCCGAGGAACACGGCCTCGACTCGGTCGCGGTCAGCGATCACTTCCAACCCTGGCGCCACAACGGCGGTCACGCCCCGTTCTCCCTGGCCTGGATGGCCGCGGTCGGCGAGCGTACGTCGCGCGTGCAGATCGGGACCTCGGTGCTGACCCCGACCTTCCGTTACAACCCCGCGGTGATCGCCCAGGCCTTCGCAACGATGGGCTGCCTGTACCCCGGGCGGATCATGCTCGGTGTCGGCACCGGTGAGGCCCTCAACGAGTACGCCACCGGCTTCACCGGCGAGTGGCCCGAGTTCAAGGAGCGCTTCGCGCGGTTGCGCGAGTCGATCGCGTTGATGCGTGAACTGTGGACAGGTCAGAAAGTCGATTTCGACGGCGAGTTCTACAAGACCGAGGGCGCGTACATGTACGACGTGCCCGATCAGCCGATCCCGGTCTATGTGGCTGCCGGCGGTCCGGTCGTCGCGCGCTACGCCGGCCGTGCCGGGGACGGGTTCATCTGCACGTCGGGCAAGGGGATGGACCTCTACACCGAGAAGCTGATCCCCGCGGTCAAGGAGGGCGCGGAGAAGGTCGGCCGCGACTTCGCCGAGATCGACCGCATGATCGAGATCAAGATCTCCTACGACCCCGACCCCGCACTGGCCCTGGAGAACACCCGCTTCTGGGCGCCTCTTTCGCTGACCCCGGAGCAGAAGCACTCGGTCAACTCGTCGGTGGAGATGGAGCGCCTCGCCGACGAGCTGCCGATCGAACAGGTCGCCAAGCGCTGGATCGTCAGCTCCGACCCGGACGAGGCGGTGGCACTGGTGAAGCAGTACACCGACGCCGGCCTCAACCACCTCGTGTTCCATGCACCCGGACACGACCAGCGTCGATTCCTCGACAATTTCGCCCGCGATCTCGCGCCGAAACTACGTGAGCTGGTCCCCTCAACCTGACCCCCCACGGACCGCTCGGCGTCGGGCTAATGTTGTCCGCATGACCGCGCGCTCCACTGACGGAAAGTCCGTGTCCGAGACATCGCATTCCGCGATCTACCTGGCCTCGGCGGAGGGTGAGACGGGCAAGTCGACGATCGCTCTGGGGTTGCTCGCGCAGCTCTCCGCGACGGGCGGGCGCATCGGAGTGTTCCGGCCGATCAGCCGTACTCCCGACGGCAAGGACGACTACATCCTCGAGTTGCTCCTGGCCCACGACTCGGTGGGACTGGACTACGCCGATTGCATCGGCGTCACCTACGACGACGTTTCCAAGGATCCCGAGGGCGCGCTGTCGGTCATCGTCGACCGGTTCCACGCGGTGCAGGAGCAGTGCGACACCGTCCTCGTCGTCGGCTCGGATTACACCGACGTCGGCAACCCGTCGGAACTGTCCTACAACGCGCGCATCGCGGCCAACCTGGCGAGCCCGATCGTGTTGGCGCTGCGCGCGTCGGACCGCACGCCCGAGGAGGTGCGCGGGATGGCCGTGCACGCCCTTGCCGAGGTCTCCGCGGCCTATGCGACGGCCGTGGCGGTGGTCGTCAACCGCGTCGACCCGGCGCGGCTGGAGGCCACGCGCACCGCACTCGACGGTCTGGGGCCGGAGTTCTGGGTGCTGCCGGAGGACCCGGTGCTCAGTGCGCCGACGATGGCCGAGTTGGCGCAGGCGTTGAACGGCAAGCTCTATAGCGGCGACGCCGAGCTGCTGGACCGCGAGGCATTGCACGCGATGGTCGGCGGCATGACCGCCGAGCACGTCCTGGAACGACTGTCCGACGGCATGGTCGTGATCGCGCCGGCCGACCGCTCAGACGTGCTGCTGGCACTGGTCAACGCCAATGTGGCACAGGGCTTCCCGCGGCTGGCGGGGATGATCCTCAACGGCGGCCTCAAGCCCCACCCGATGATCGACGCCCTCGTGCGCGGCCTCAACCCGACTTTGCCCATCATCATGTGCGACCAGAGCACGTACGAGACGGGGCGGATCGTCGCGCACACGCGCGGCCGGATGGCCAATCAGTCGGCGCGCAAGATCGAGGCGTCACTCGCTTTGATGGAGCACTACATCGACGGCTCGGCGCTGATGGCCGAGTTGGACTTGGCGATCCCGCCAGTCGTCACCCCGCAGATGTTCGAGTACCAACTGGCCGCGCGCGCCAAGGCCGACCAGCGACACATCGTGCTGCCCGAGGGGGAGGAGCCGCGCATCCTGCGCGCCGCCGCCCAGCTGGTTGCTCGGGGGGTGGCCCGCCTGACGCTGCTGGGCGATCCGGAGAAGGTCGGGGCGCAGCTGGCCGATCTGGACCTCGAACTGCCCGGCGTCGACATCATCGACCCGTTGAACTCGGAGCTGACCGAGCAATTCGCCGTGGAGTACGCCGAGCTGCGCAAGCACAAGAATGTGGCGATGGACCGCGCCCGCGACCTCATGCGCGACGTGTCGTACTTCGGCACGATGATGGTCCACATGAACCTGGCCGACGGCATGGTGTCCGGCGCGATCCACACCACCGCGCACACGATCCGGCCGTCCTTCGAGATCATCAAGACCAAGCCCGGCGTCGCCACCGTCTCGAGCGTCTTCTTCATGTGCCTGTCCGACCGGGTGCTGACCTACGGCGACTGCGCCGTCGTCCCCGACCCGTCCGCCGGAGAGCTCGCCGATATCGCGATTTCCTCGGCCGAGACGGCCTCTGCTTTCGGCATCGACCCGCGGGTGGCGATGCTGTCCTACTCCACCGGCGAATCGGGCTCGGGTGCCGAGGTGGACAAGGTGCGCGAGGCGACGGCGCTGGTGCGCGAGCGGGCCCCGGAACTCTTGGTGGAGGGGCCGATCCAGTACGACGCCGCCGTCGACCCGAGTGTCGCCGCCACGAAGATGCCCGACTCCCCGGTGGCCGGACAGGCGACGGTGCTCATCTTCCCCGACCTGAACACCGGCAACAACACCTACAAGGCGGTGCAGCGCAGCGCCAACGCGATCGCGATCGGTCCGGTCCTGCAAGGTTTGAACAAGCCCATCAACGACCTGTCGCGCGGCGCCCTCGTCGCCGACATCGTCAACACCGTCGCAATCACCGCGATCCAGGCCCAGGCGTCGCAAACGAAGGACTGACCACCGTGAAACCTCTCGTCCTCGTCCTCAACGCCGGCTCGTCGTCGCTGAAATACCAACTCCTGGAGCCGGATTCGGGTGAGGTCACCGCCGACGGGGTGGTCGAGCGCATCGGGGAACCCGTCTCGGTGATCACCCACGAGCAGGGTGGCAGCAAGACTGTCGAGGACCTCCACCTGCCCGACCACCGCGCCGCGATCGGCAAGGCCATGGATTTGTTCGCCGCGGGCGGCATCGACTTGGAGCGCACGGACCTCTGCGCCGTCGGCCATCGCGTCGTCCACGGCGGACGCAGCTTCTACCAGCCGACCCTGATCGACCAGCACGTCGTCGACGAGATCTTCCGCCTGTCCCCGCTGGCCCCGCTGCACAACCCGGCCAACCTCGTCGGGATCGCGGCCGCGCGAGCCCTGCTGCCCGACGTTCCCGGCGTGGCCGTCTTCGACACGGGCTTCTTCCACGGACTGCCCGACGAGGCGGCGCTCTACGCAATCGACCGGGAGGTGACCGAGGAGCACGCGCTGCGCCGCTACGGCTTCCACGGCACCAGCCACGACTACGTCTCCCACCGTGCCGCGGAGTTCCTCGGGCGTCCCTACGACGAGGTGAACCAGATCGTTGCGCACCTGGGCAACGGTGCCTCGATGTCGGCGATCCGCCACGGGCGTCCCATCGACACGACGATGGGCATGACGCCGCTCGAGGGCCTGGTGATGGGGACGCGCAGCGGTGACATCGACCCCGGTTTGGTGCTGCACTTGCACCGCATCATCGGACTTTCCGTCGACGAGATCGACGATCTCCTCAACAAGCGCTCCGGGCTGAAGGGGTTGTGCGGGGAGAACGACTTCCGCGCGGTCACCGAGATGATCGCCGCCGGCGACGAGAACGCCAAGCGTGCTTACGACATCTACATCCACCGGCTGCGCCGCTACTTCGGTGCGTATCTGGTGGACCTGGGGACCACCGACATCATCTCGTTCACCGCGGGCGTCGGGGAGAACGCGGCGAGCGTCCGCGCGGACTCGCTGGCCCGGCTGGAGGGCTTCGGCATCGAGATCGACGCGGAGCGCAATGCCGTGCGCGGCTCGCAACCGCGCGTTATCTCCACGGACGCGTCGCGCACCACCGTGCTCGTCGTGCCCACGAACGAGGAGCTCGCCATCGCCCAGGCCGCCAAGGCGGTCGTGAGCAGCGTCACCTGATCAGAACCAGGTGGCGGGCCGGACGTAATTGGCCAGGTCGACGAGCATGAAGCGGTGGGCCCGGTTGTTGCGGGTCTCGCGGGCCAGGTCCCGCAGGGACTGCTCGGTGGCGCTACGCAGCCCGAACTCGGTGAAGGGGTAACCGAGCAGCGGCGGAAGCTCCTCGGTCGGCTGGTTCTCCAGCACCCAACCCAGTGCGCTGCCCAGGACGATGAGCTTGATCCGGGGTTTGCGCGGCTCGGTATCGGGGATCGCGGCCAGGCGTGTGGCCGCCTCCTCGATCTGGGCGTGCGTCACAGTCGCTGCCGGACGCCCGTGGACCAGCGCCAGGACCGCCGTCTCCAATGCCGTGTTGTAGTGCCGACTGGTCGACGGGACCTCGTCGAGCCCGACGAGTGCCTGCTCGACCTCCCCGTAGGCGAGATGGATGCGGGCCAGGCCGAATGCGGCGGTGATGATGGCGTGGTCGGTGTACCAGAGGTCCTGATAGTGGTGGCGGGCGATCTCGTACCACCGGCGGACCTCCGGGTCGACTGACGCCGGGTCACCCGACCCGGCCGCCAGCCAGCGCCCGATCAACTCGGCGGTTCCGGCGACCGCGAGCTTCGGCCCGATCTCGCCGGGCATGGCCTCCAGCGTCTCGTTGAAGCGCTCATAGGCCAGTTCTGGTTCGTCGTTGCGCAAGGCGCAGATGCCGAGGTACCACTCGATCCGCCAGTTGTGACCGTAGGTCTTGGTCGCCGCGCCCAGCACGCCCAGCGCCGTATCCACGTCGTCGAGTTCGAGGTGGGCACGGGCCTGCGCCAAGTCGAGCTCCAACGAGTGGTGCGGGATCGCTTCCTGACCCTCGAGCATCGGGGTCCGGGTGCCCTCGCGGTGCGCCCGGATCGACTCCAGGATCTGCCGCGGAGCCGATAGGGCGGCCGAACTCAGCACCCGGGCGGCCGGATCGGTGGTGTCGAGCAACGGCACCGGCAGGGCGGCGGCGATATCGGCAGGGTCGTAGAAGGTCGTCTCGTCAGGGTCGAAGAAGGCGTCGACAGGCCCGAGGAGCAACTCCGTGCCGAAGGTCGAGCGCGGCGGCGTGAACACCGTCGAGAGGGCCGGCCGCGGGACGCCGGTGTGCACGGCGACCGTCTCCCGCAGCACGTTGAGCAACTGCGTCGTCATCTCCGCAGTGCTGGCGAACCGCTCGTCGGGATCGAGTGCGGTGGCACGGGCCAATAGCAGGTGGAACGACGGGTTCTCGACGAAGAGGGGCACGTCTGCGACGGCTGGAAGACCGGGAAGGTACTGGCCGCCCTCCATCGGCATGTCGACGGTGAGCACCGCCAGGGTGCGTCCAATGCTGTATATGTCGGTGGCGACCTGCGGTCCGGTCTCGACGATCTCCGGTGCCTGGAACCCCGGTGTCCCGTAGAGGCGGCCGTGCCCGCCGATCGGGGCGACTGCGCCCATGTCGATGAGCCGCACGTCCGAAGCGCTCACCATGATGTTGTCCGGTTTCACATCGTTGTAGACCAGGCCCACCGAGTGCAGGTAGCCGACGGCGGGCAGCACCTCCAAGACGTAGGCCATCGCCTGCTCCGGGGATAGCAACCGCGGCACCGACCGGCCTTCGGCGTCCTTGGTCGTGGTCAACTGCTTGAGCGTCTGGCCGCCGATGTACTCCATGACGATGTAGCCGATGGTGCGTTCATCGGAGATGGCGTGCTCGACGAAGTTGTAGATCTTGACGATGCCGGGGTGGTTCACCGAGGCGAGGAACTGTCGCTCCGCCATGGCGACCGCCTGGGCCGCGGAGTCACCGGAGTTCAACAACCCCTTGAGGACGACGGGACGGTCGGACACGTTGCGGTCGATGGCCACATAGATCCATCCCATGCCGCCGTGGGCGATGGCGCCGAGGATCTCGTACTGATCGGCCACGATCGTGCCCGGACCCAGACTCGGCACGAACGCGTAGCGCACGCCGCAATTGGGGCACGTCCCACTCAACGGGCCGGCGTGTGGGCCGGACTCCCGGCCCAGTGGAGTGCCGCAGTTCCAGCACTTGCGTTTGCGCTCGGGGATTTGCGGGTCCACGAGCACCGCGTCCTCGGGCTCGGTGTCGATGATCGGAGGCAGATCGACCAGTTCGCTGCCGAAGCGGCGGTCGTGCACCAGCGGCGCACCACGCTCGGGGACCAGGACCCGCCCCCGCGGTACCGGGTACGTCGTGCGGGCGGTCACCGCGGTACGCCGGCCGGTGCTGGTGGCATCGGTCGTGGAGGACTCGAGATCGTCCGACCCGGCCGTCGGAGAGCCGTCGGAGCCGTCGGAGTCCTCATCCTCGTCCTCGTCGTCGAAAGGGTCGAACGCTACCGCCTGGGTGCCGGTGTCTTCGTCCTCGTCGTCGTCGAAGGGGTTGAACGGAACTGCCTGCGTCTGGGTGGGTTCGGTGCCGGCGGGTTCGGTGCCGACGGGGTCGTCGGTGTCGCCGTGGGGGTCGGAGTCCAGCGCCATGGCTCAGCCTCGGTAGGTGGGTCGGGGGAGGGCGATCGGGGCACCGACGACCGAGAGCCACTCGTCGGCGATCGCGCGCCACCGGCCGGTGGCAACGAGGTCGACAAGCACCGCGTTGACGAAGCGGACGAGCTCGTCGCGGTCCTTGCGGATGCCGATGCCGTAGTACTCCTCGCCCAGGCTCGGACCGACGAGGTGCAACCACGGGTCCTGCGCCGCCAGTCCCGCGAGAATCGCGTCGTCGGTGGACACCGCGTCGACACCGGACTGCTGCATCAGCACCAGGCAGTCGGCCCACGTCGCGGTTTCCACCAGCGTTGCCGACGGGACGATCCGGCGCAGTCGCAACGCCGACGTCGCGCCGGTCGCCACGCAAACACGCTTGTCCTTGAGATCGGCAGCCGAGGTGATTTTCGAGTTGATCACCGCCAGGATCCGTTGGGCCGCAACGTAGTACGGCGATGAGAAGGACACATACTTGAGCCGGTCGCAGGTGATGCTCATCGTCTTCACGACCAGGTCGACCTGTCCGGTCTGAAGTGCGCGGATCCGGTCGGCCGAGCGGGTGACCCGGAACTCGATGCGGTTTGGGTCGTTGAAGATGGCGCGGCTGATCTCGCGGGCCAGGTCGACGTCGAAGCCGCGCAGGTCCCCTGACAGGGGGTCGCGGAAGCTGAACGGGTTGGAGCCGGTGTCGACGCCGACGATGAGGCGGCCATTGGCGTAGATCTCGGCCATCGGAGTGCGCGGTGGCATCTGGCCCGGCTCGGGCAGTGGAATCGGGCGCAGGCTGGCGAGTCGGTTGCAGTTGTCGGTTTCGGAGTCGGGGGGCAGTGTCGTCCCGGGCTTGGCGACGATCATCCCAGGGGGTGTTGGCGTGATGGCCGTCGTCCGCGGCGGTGGGCTGTTGGGTGCGGTGAACCGGACGCAGCCGGTCGCGGTAATGGCGACTAGCGCCACGGTGCAGGCAGTGAGGAGACGGGCGGTCATCGGCCCTCGGGTGGTCATCGGTACTCTCGGATACGGTCGTAGAACCCGATCGGAATGGCGATCGCGGCGAGCACCGCCAGCACCAGGATTCCGGTGCTGCTGAACGCAAGGAGCTTGCCCGCCGTGTAGATGTTGTTGCGGAAGGCGTTGCGCGCCTCGGTGATCGACCGGACGATCGCGCTGTCGACCGTCGCGTAATAGGTGGCCGCACTGGTCGGGCCGCTGCCCACGGTGAGTGCGCGGGCACCGAGGTAGTCCCCGACGGCGAGGGCCTTTCCGATCTCGCGGTCGGTGATCTGCCACTCGACGAGTGCGGCGCGGGCCTCATCGATGTCGGTGATCGGGAGCGTCTTGCGCTTACCCGAGTGGTACTCCTGCGACAGCGAGTTCAGGACTTCGGCTACCTGTCGCGTGGAGTTGGTGAAGTTGTCGTTCAGGGCGGTCTGGTCGCGGCGGACCAGCGACAGCGTCTGGGCCGATCGGGCCTGCTGCAGGCTGATACGGGCCGAGGTCAACGAGTGCAGCGGATCGGCGCCGTCGACGCGTGCGGTGGTCGTGGCGGCGACCGACGTCAATCCGACGACCAGCAGCCACAGTGTCCCGGCGCTCATCGCAATCAGGCTGATCAGCACGCCGATGTTCAACCTGCGCCTGGTCCGCCGATCGAGATAGCGGGATGCCGCGACGAGCGCGGTGATGACCGCGAACAACAACACGTAGACGAGGTACGGCGGACGCGTCAGGACGCGTTGCGGCTGAGCGATAGCCGATGCGCGTTGCTCGTAGATGCGTTGGGCCGCCGGTAGCAGCGTCTCCTGCATCAATCCGCTTGCCTCGTTGAGATATGCCGATCCGACGGGGTTGCCCAGCCGGTTGTTGGCGCGGGCCGTTTCGACGAGCCCGGTGTAGACCGGCAGGTTCACCGTCAGCGACACCAGGTCGGCGTGGACGGGGTCGTCGTCGGCACTGAGCGCTCCGCCCGCCTCGTCGGGGTTGTTGGCGGCGGTGATGAGCGCGGCGGAGGCGCTGGCGATGGCGTTCAAGTACCGCTGGCGCAGGGATGCCGGTTCGAGGCCGCCGGAGATGAAGGCGGAGTTCGCCGACGCGTCGGCGATCGAGAGCGAACTGAAGAGGACCTGCGACGATTCGGCGATCGGCTCGGCGCGGCTGATCAATTGCTGAAGCGTGTGGGTGCGGCCGTTCAGGGTGGTCGAGGCGTACAACCCCGTGGCCAGACAGCCGATCGTCAGCGCGGCTGCGATGAGGAACAGCTTTCCCGGCGTCGACGAGCCGAAGGTGCGCCACGCGGCGAGCCCGGATTGGGGCCGGCCACTCATTGCGGCGGCAACGAGCTTGCGGCGATCGGTGAGGGCCCGGCGCAGTTGGGGGCTGGTGGACAGCCGATTGTTGACCTGCTCGGCGATGCTTCCCGGCGTGGAACGAGCGGTCAGGCCGGTGAATCTGGAACGCGCAGGTGATGCGTCGGATTTCACCGCATCATCTCCCCGTCGCCGGCCGATATACGTGCATCTGCCAGCGTAGTCGGGGTTGGCGGCCGACGGGGCAGACACGCACGCACAATGACCGATCAGCCCCGATTGAATGTCGACTGGCGCCCGTCGGGTCGCCTACGGTGGGATGCAACGGAGGAAGGACGACTGTGCGCGGAGACGGTGACGGGTGGATCTTTGATCCCGACGGTGCCCGCTATTGGGGTGTCCACGGTGCCGCCGGGCTGCTGCTGCGCGCACCGCTGCCCGACGGTGGGATCGGAATCCTGTTGCAGCACCGCGCAGTCTGGTCGCACCAGGGCGGCACGTGGGCGCTGCCCGGTGGGGCGCGCGACTCCCACGAGACCGTCGTCGACACGGCGATCCGGGAGGCCGACGAGGAGGCCGGCATCGGCCATCACGACTTGGTCGTTCGGCTTACGGTGGTCACCGCGGAGTCGATGAGCGGGTGGACCTATACGACGGTGATCGCCGACGTGGCCGAGCCGGTCGGCACGGTGGCCAATGGTGAGTCGACCGAGTTGCGGTGGGTGCCGGCCGACGAGGTCGATTCGCTGCCACTGCACCCGGGTTTCGCGCGCAGCTGGCCGGAGTTGCGCGAGCATTTGGCCACCTTGGCCTGACCCGACTCAGTGCGGCACGAGGTTGGCACCGGCAATGAGCGCGTTGCGGTTCGCCTCGTCACCGTCGGCGCCGGTGCCGACGGCCCACCACTGCTGGTCGTCGTTGCCGCACAGCAGGATGGTGATGACGTCGGCGCCGTCGTGGCGCTGGTGGAGGCGGTGGATCTCGACTCCGGCGCCGAGGTCGTAGAGCATCGCGCTCAGCGCGCCGAGTTGACCGGTGGCGCGGGCGGACAGGGCGTGGTCGTGGCCGCCGACGGTAATGGTCGCGCGACAGTCGAGGCGATCGCCGTCGGTGGGGGAGGTCGCCCACGATTCCAGACGGATCCGGCCGGTGATCGCGGCGAACCGCTCAGCACATTCTTCGGTGGACATCGTATGGACCTCCTCGCGCATCCCAGGGGGGAGTTCAGCGGTACGCGAGAAGAATGACGGGGAGAAGTGGCGGGTGTGCATCTGATTGGCGCTCTCGGTCTGTAGAGAAGATGACCGATGGGTGAATACGACAACCCCGCAGCGGGGGGTCGGTCGTGAGGACCCCGCTACGGGCTTGTTACGAGCTTGATGCGCACCCGGTCAGGGTAGCACTGTGTGAGCGCGGGGCTACTCCCCGGAACCGCGGGCGTCGGCCTCCATGGCCTCGATCAGGCTCTTGGGACGCAGATCGGTCCAATTCTCCTCGACGTAGGCCAGGCAGGCTTCGCGGTCATCCTCGCCGAAGACCTTCGTCCAACCGGCCGGGATCTCGGCGAACGTCGGCCACAACGAGTGCTGGTTCTCATCGTTGACCAGCACGTAGAAGCGGCCGTTCTCGTCGTCGAACGGGTTCGTCATGTCATCTCCTTCGCAGCGGCCCGGGGGCCCATATCGTCGTCCACCCTAGCGTCCCGACCTCAGCGCGGTCGATTGTGACCACCAGGAGGTAACAATCCACCGGGTTGATCGATGGCCGTCCGCAAGGACGTGGCAGCTCGGGCAGGGTCACTTGCGGCAGTCAGCGCGCGCACGACGACGATGCGCGTCGCACCCGCTGCGGTGACTTCGGGAGCGCGCTCCTCGTCAATCCCGCCGATGGCGAACCAGGGATGGTCGGTGGTCACGGCGGCGGCATGGCGGACCAGGTCCAGCCCGGTTCCGGGCCGGCCAGGCTTCGTCGGCGTCGACCAGCACGGGCCGACACAGAAATAGTCGATCAGCGGGTCTGCTGCCGCAGCTGACGCCTGCCCGGCGTCGTGAGTGGATAGCCCGAGCAGCACGTCGTCGCCGACGAGGCGCCGCGCCGTGGCCACCGGCAGGTCGTCCTGCCCGACGTGCAGCACATCGGCGTCGGCGGCGACGGCGATGTCGGCACGATCATTCACGGCCAGCAGTGCGCCCGTCGCCACCGTGAGTTCTTTGAGCTGTGCCAACAAGCTCAGTTCGGGTCCGGCCTCCAGGGCGCCGAACTCCCGCTCGCCGACAGAGCCCTTGTCGCGCAGCTGCACGATGTCGACTCCGCCGTCGAGTGCGGCTGCGACGAAATCCAGTAGGTCGCCGCGCTCGCGTCGAGCGTCGGTGCACAGGTACAGCGACGAAGCGGCCAGCCGTTCGCGACGATTCACGGAGTCCACCGTAGCGACTACCCTTGGTCCGTGACCCAGACCCAGTCCCGGCCGTCGCTCGCAGTGATCGGTGGTGGCGTCATCGGACGGATGTGTGCGCTCGCTGCGGCCGATGCCGGATGGGACGTACACGTCTACGACGCCGGTCCGTCGATCCGCGCGGCCAATGTCGCCGGCGGCATGCTCGGTTCCCTCGGTGAGGGCCACCCCGGCGAGGCAGCGCTGCTGACCCTCTCGGCCGAGTCGACCGCGCTGTGGCCCGGGTGGATTCAGCGGCTCGGCGACCCGTTAATCGTCACTGCTACCGACTCGCTGTTCGTCGCGACCACCGCCGCCGACGGCGATTACCTTTCGCAGCTGGCCCGGTTCGTGTGGTCCGGACAGATCGGCGCGGATCGCCTGAGCGCGCTGACCGCCCGCGAGGCCCGAGGACGGGAGAACGCCCTGAGCTCCCGCGTCCGGGGCGGATACCTGGCACGCGGGGAAGGTGCGATCGACAACCACCTGCTCCTGCGCGGGTTGCGCAACGCGCTGGCCGATGCCGGCGTGCAGTGGCACCGCATGCAGATCGACGCCGTCTCCGAGGTAAGTGCCGACCAGGTCCTCGTCGCCGCGGGCATGGGGACGCCCGCGCTGCTGCCCGACGTCCCCGTCGAGCCCGCCAAGGGCGAGATCCTGCGGCTGGCGGGCAACCCGACGTCGATCCCGCCGCCGCGCACCGTCATCCGTGCCCGTGTCGACGGGCGCAACCTCTACCTGGTGCCCCGTGCCGACGGCGTTGTCGTCGGCGCCACACAGTATGAACCGGCGTCGAGTCAGGATCGGGCGCCCCAGGCAGGGGGGGTCGCCGACTTGTTGGCCGACGCCTTCGAAGTGATGCCCGGCCTGCGCACCTATGACTTCGCCGAGGCCGCCGCGGGCGTCCGGCCCTGCTCTGCCGACGGCCTTCCGGTCATCGAACGGGTCGACGATCGCACGCTGGTCGCCACCGGCCACGGCCGCAACGGGATCGTGCTGGCGCCCGTCACAGCGGCGCGCGTCCTCGATCTCCTCGGCGGCTAATCTGGACGGCATGACGACCACCGGGGCTCCGATCGCACTCACCGTCAACGGCGATGCCCGCGACGTGGCCGCTGGGACCACCGTCGCCGGACTCGTCGCCGACCTCGGTCTGCCCGACCGTGGGATCGCGGTCGCCGTCGACGGCTTCGTCGTGCCCTGCGGCAAATGGGATACGACAGTCCTGCGCGACGACGACACCGTTGAGATCGTCACGGCGGTCCAGGGTGGCTGAACCGGCCGATCCCGCTGTTCCGACAGGGCCGCTGCGGATCGGCTCGTCGGAGTTCGGCTCGCGCCTCATCATGGGCACCGGCGGTGCGACGAACCTCGCCGTCCTCGAACGCGCGCTCGTCGCCAGCGGCACCGAGCTGACGACGGTCGCGATGCGCCGCGTCAGCGCGGACACCGGCACCGGGGTCCTCGACCTGCTGCGCCGGCTGGGCATCACGATCCTGCCCAACACGGCCGGCTGCCACACGACTGCCGAAGCGGTGCTGACCGCGCGGCTGGCCCGCGAGGCGGTGCAGACCGACCTGGTGAAGCTCGAAGTGATCGCCGACGACAAGACGCTGCTGCCCGATCCGATTGAGACGCTCGACGCGGCGCAGGCTCTTGTCGACGACGGGTTCACCGTGCTGGCCTACACCAACGACGACCCGGTGCTGGCGCTGCGCCTGCAGGATGCCGGCGTGGCGGCGGTCATGCCACTCGGCTCTCCCATCGGGACCGGGTTGGGCATCCGCAATCCGCACAACATCGAGCTGATCGTCGCCCGCGCGAGCGTGCCCGTCGTCCTCGACGCCGGTATCGGCACAGCGTCGGATGCCGCGCTGGCCATGGAGCTGGGTTGCGACGCGGTGCTGCTCGCGACGGCGGTGACGCGCGCGGAGAACCCCGAGGAGATGGCGACCGCCATGCGCCACGCGGTGATTGCCGGACGTCTTGCTCGTAACGCCGGGCGCATCCCGAAGCGCTTCTGGGCGCTTGCATCTTCGCCCGGGCGCAACTGCTAGCATTGCTAGCAGGAGGAAGCTCATGGCTACGTTGACGATTCGCAGTCTGTCCGAGTCGACCAAACGTGCACTGAAGGCGAGAGCAGCCCGAAACGACCGGTCGATGGAAGCTGAAGCCCGGGACATCCTGCAAGCAGCGGTCTCCGCGGACCAGGACTTCATCACCGGCTGGCTCGACCGTGCCGCCGAGTTCCGTGATGATTTCCCGTCACCAGACAGATCCCCTGCTCGTTCGGTCGATCTCGACTGATGATCGTCGCCGACACGAACGTCCTGTCCGAACCACTGCGCCGACAGCCAAGCCCACTCGTCGTGGAATGGCTCGCCCGGAATGCGACCGAACTCGCGGTCACCACCATCACGATCGCAGAGTTGCGCTTCGGCGTACGAAGGCTTCCAGTCGGACGCCGTCGGCAAAGTCTGGATGCCGGCATTTCAGAGATGGTGACCCGTGCGGGTCAGCGCATCCTCGGCTTCAACATTGCAGCGGCAGAACGATATGCCGAACTACGGGCAGACAGGGAAGCAGCCGGGATCAGCATCTCTGTCGAGGACACCATGATCGCAGCGATCTGCTACGTCTCCGACTGTGCGATCGCTACCCGCAACATCGACGATTTCCGGGGCTCGGGCCTGACGATAATCAATCCGTTCGAAAACGCCTGAGGACGTTGCTAGGACAGGCAGCCAACTACGTCGTGCTCACCCGCCACAGCGGGTTCACCGGGCCGTGCCCGCCGCCGATCGGGTAGGCCGCCTCCAAACAGCGCGTCACCCAGGCCTTCGCGAAGGTCAGGGCCTGCGGCACCGAGTAGCCGTGCGCGAGCGCGGCGGTGAGGCCTGCGGCGAGGGTGTCGCCGGCGCCGTGGTCGTGCACGGTGTCGATGCGATCGGTGTCGATGAGCAACTCGTCATCGACGGAGAGAAGCAAGTCGGGCGAGTGGTCACTGTTCCGTAGGTGTCCGCCCTTCACCAGCGCCCACCGCGCCCCCAGGTCGAGCAGTGCATGAGCGGCCCCACGCTGGGTCTGGGCGTCGACCACGTCGATCCCGGTGATGAGGCGCACCTCGTCGAGGTTGGGGGTGACCACGGTGGCCCGCGGGATCAACCTGCCCCGCAGGTCGTCGAGCGCCTCGGCGGCCAGCAAGGGGTCGCCGTGCATGGACGCGCAGACCGGGTCGACGACCAGCGGGATCGGTCCGTCGCCGCCGATACCGAGGTCGGTGCAGGTCGTGACGACGGCCTCGATGATGGCGCTGCTCGCAAGCATCCCGGTCTTGGCGGCACCGATCCCGATGTCGGTGACAACGGCGCGAATCTGGCCGGCGACGATATCCGAGTCGATCTCCTGGTAACCGGTCACACCGCGCGAGTTCTGCACGGTCACCGCGGTGACAGCGACGCACGCGTGCACGCCCATCAGCGCGAAGCTGCGCATGTCGGCCTGGATGCCGGCACCGCCGCCGGAGTCGGACCCGGCGATGGTCAGTACCCGGACGGGGGTCTGTCCGTCGGGCGCCGTCGGCAACAGCGGTGGTCGCGCGCTCACCGCGCGGCCGTTTCGATGATCGGCAGGTACACCTGGTTCCCCTGTTCGACGAACTCGGCGGACTTCGCCGCCATCTCGGCGGCGATCTTCGCGTCGATGTCGGCGGCGGTCTCCAACCCGTTCTCCTGCGCATACGCGCGCACGTCGGCAGAGATGCGCATCGAGCAGAACTTGGGGCCGCACATCGAGCAGAAGTGGGCGGCTTTGGCCGGCTCGGCGGGCATCGTCTCGTCGTGGAACTCGCGCGCGGTGTCCGGGTCCAGCGCCAGGTTGAACTGGTCGGTCCAGCGGAACTCGAAACGCGCCTTGCTCAAGGCGTCGTCGCGTTCCTGGGCACGCGGATGGCCCTTGGCGAGGTCGGCGGAGTGGGCGGCGATCTTGTAGGTGATCACGCCGGTCTTCACGTCGTCGCGGTTGGGCAGGCCCAGGTGCTCCTTGGGGGTGACGTAGCAGAGCATCGCCGTGCCGGCCTGCGCGATCATCGCCGCGCCGATGGCGGAGGTGATGTGGTCGTAGGCCGGTGCGATGTCGGTGGCCAGGGGGCCGAGTGTGTAGAAGGGTGCCTCATTGCACAGTTCTTCTTCCAAGCGCACGTTCTCGGCGATCTTGTGCATCGGCACATGGCCGGGGCCCTCGATCATCACCTGCACCCCGTGGCGTTGCGCAATCGCGGTCAGCTCGCCGAGGGTGCGCAGCTCGGCGAACTGTGCCTCGTCATTCGCGTCGGCGATCGATCCGGGCCGCAGGCCGTCGCCCAGCGAGAAGGTGATGTCGTAGCGCGCGAAGATCTCGCACAGCTCGTCGAAGTGTGTGTAGAGGAACGACTCCTCGTGGTGCGCCAGGCACCAGGCCGCCATGATCGACCCGCCGCGCGACACGATCCCGGTGACGCGCTTGGCCGTCAGCGGAACGTACCGCAGCAGTACCCCGGCGTGCACCGTCATGTAGTCGACACCCTGCTGCGCCTGCTCGAGCACGGTGTCGCGGTAGACCTCCCACGTCAGCTTCGTCGGGTCGCCGTTGACCTTTTCCAACGCCTGGTAGATCGGCACCGTGCCGACGGGGACCGGCGAGCTGCGCATGATCCATTCACGAGTCTGGTGGATGTCGCGGCCGGTGGAGAGGTCCATGATCGTGTCGGCGCCCCAGCGGGTGGCCCACACCATCTTCTCGACCTCTTCGGCGATGGAACTGGAGACCGCGGAGTTGCCGATGTTGGCGTTGATCTTCACGAGGAACTTCTTGCCGATGATCGTCGGCTCCAGTTCGGGGTGGTGATGGTTGGCGGGGATGACCGCGCGGCCGCGTGCAACCTCGCTGCGCACCAGTTCGGCGTCACACCCCTCGCGGGCGGCGATGAACGCCATCTCGTCGGTGACGATTCCCGCACGTGCCCAGGCCAGCTGCGTGGCGGCATCGTGGCCCGCTTCGGTCGGGGCGGGTTCGGGGCGCTGCCACCCGTCGCGCGTGGGCGCGAGGCCGGCGTCGAGGTCGATCACCGCGGTGGCGTCGGTGTAGGGCCCAGACGTGTCGTAGAGGTCGAGGTGCTCGCCGTTGGTGAGATGGACGCGTCGCTGCGGGACGCGCAGCCCCCCCACGTCGAGGTAGTGCTTGGTGCTGCCCTCGATGGGGCCGGTGGTGACGGTGGTGGCTGTTTCGGGCACACCTGTGCTCATGATGGCTCCCTACGCCGGCATTACCCGGACAGGTTCAGGCGGTCGGCGACCGCCTGTCGCCATCTCAGCCCTCGGTGCGTGAGAGCCCCCGCGGATGTGGTGCGGTGCGAGTCGCCCCGCCTGCCCAGCCTACGACAGTCCTCCGAAAGTCTCGGAACGACGCAACATTGTTTTCACTCTGGTCACATCTGTCACATGGTCTAGCATGTGAGCCACATCACACGGCACAATCGGAGGCGAGCGCCATAGTGCACACATAAGGAGGCCGCAATGGGTTTTCGCAAGAAGGCGGCTCAACCCGCCCAGGAGATCATGCATCAGCTCAGCCAGGTCCAGCACAACCCGGACCGGGAGCGCTTCGAGCTCTGGGTGGCCGGCGACCTGGTCGGCGTCTTGGGCTATCACGCCGAGCGCGACTCCGACGGTGACGTCGTGACCGTTTTGCACACGGTCCTCTACGACGAGTACACCGGCCACGGACTGGCGACGCGCTTGACCCGCACCGCCGTCGATTTCGTGAAACAGCGCGGAGCGCGGCTGCGGCCGGTTTGCACGTTCACCCGGCATTACCTGGAGACCCATCCCGGGCAGGTGCGCCTCGCCGCCGTGTAGCGCGACTCGCCAATTAGGTTAGGTTATGCTAACCTACCTGTATGACGACCTTCGCGACGAAGCCCGCCACGCGTGGATGGCAGGGTGCGGTCCTGCGCCTGCTGGGCGCTGATGACTTCCTTCTCACCGTCACCGGCGTCGACAAGATCACCGACCACTACGTGCGCGTCTACTTCGACGACGGCGGACTGCTGGCACACAAGGGCGTCCATCCGACCATGTGGATCCGTCTGTGGTTCGACAACGACGGCAAGCCGCACCAGCGCGCGTACACCCTCGTCGACCCCGACCCGGTGGCGGGCACTTTCGCCATCGAGTTCGCGATCCACGACGGACCAGCCTCGCAGTGGGCCGAATACGCCGTCGTCGGGGATGCGATCACCTCGACGGTCATGGGCTCGTCCTTCGCGTTGCCCACCCCTGCCCCCGACGGTTGGTTGATCGCCGGTGATGCTGCTTCACTGCCCGCGATCAACTCGCTGCTCGAGGCCATCGCCGTCTCGGACTCGCCGGACGTGCCCGTCACCGTCTGGATGGAGTACCAGCACGACGACGAGTACGCCCTGCCCCTGCGGATGCGCGACGACCACCGGGTGGAGTGGATCGCCCGCGGCGCCGACGGGACGGCGATCGTCGACGCGGTGCGCGCCGACGTCTTCGACGCCACCGGCTACTACGGATGGGTGGCCACCGAGGCCGCGTCGACGCGAGCTATCGCCGCGCTGCTGCGTCGGGACTACGGACTGGGTCGGGCCGCGGTGACGTCGCAGGCGTACTGGACCGGGGCCCACTGACTTCCGGGGGCCGTCGCCAACGACGTCGGCGGTCACCGGGATATCTCATCTGACTCGCCGGTAAGATAACGGGATGCTCGACTTCGACGCCGCCGGACGCGGCTTGCGCAACCTCTGGTCCCTGACCCTCGGCGACGGCATCGCGCCCCGTCACGACACCGAGCACACCACCATCGCCACCGGTGAGCATCGCACGCTGCGGCGCTACGCCGACGACGCGGAGGTCCTCGCTGCCCGCGAGGCGGGCCGCGCCCCGGTGCTGCTCGTACCGCCGATTGCGGCACCGGCCCGGTGCTACGACCTCTCGGTCGACCATTCGGTCGTCGCGCATCTGCGCAGCCAGGGCCGTGTGCCCTACGTCGTCGATTTCGGCGAGATCGGCTACGCCGATCGAGCGATGGGATTTGCCGACTTCATCACCGACATCATTCCCGAGGCCATCGGGCGGGTGCTCGACGACTTCGGTGCTCGCCAGGCCGACCTCTACGGGTGGAGCCTGGGCGGCACGCTGTCGCTGCTGGCCGCGGCCTCTGCTGCACCCGAGGAGGACTGTCGGATCCGCAGCATCGTCACCATCGCGACGCCGCTGGACTACAACGCACTGCCCGGCTATCCGCTGGCGCGCGTCCTCAACCGGCCCACCGGAGGGTGGGCGCCGACGGGTGTGTTGCGCCTACTCGGTGGCATCCCCGCACCCGTGGTCCAGGTCGCTTATCGTGCGACGTCGTGGGACCGTGAGGTACGCAAACCATGGTTCGTCGCCACTCACCTCGCCGAGTCGGACAAGCTGGCGCGCATGGAAGCGGTCGTCCGCTTCCAGCGTGAGTTCCCCGGCTGCCCGGGCCGGCGCGCC
>CAZVVS010000011.1:0-28255 GCA_964630585.1 uncultured Gordonia sp. | reverse complement strand
ACGCACAGCCCCGAGTTCGCGATGCTGGAGACCTACCAGGCCTACGGCACCTACGACGACGGTGCCGAGCTCATCCGCAGCCTCGTGCAAACCGTGTCGCGCAACGCGATGGGCACGCTGACGCCCACGATGCCCGATGGCACGACCTACGACCTGTCGGGCGAGTGGACGTCGCTCTCGATGTACCCGTCGCTGTCTGAGGCGTTGGGCCGCGAGATCGTGCCGCAACACGACGTCGACGGGGTTGCGCAGGGGACCACTGTCGACGAACTGCTTAAGATCGCCGACGACGTGGGGCTGGCCGTCCCGCTGGACAAGGGCTACGGCCACGGAAAGCTCGTCGAGGAGTTGTGGGAGCATCTCGTCGGATCGAAGCTGGACGAGCCGGTCTTCGTCCGCGACTTCCCCGTCGAGACTTCACCGCTGGTGCGTGCGCATCGCAGCATTCCCGGCGTTGTCGAGAAGTGGGACCTTTATGTGCGCGGATTCGAGCTGGCGACTGGCTACTCCGAGCTTGTCGACCCGATCATCCAGCGCGAGCGCTTCGTGGACCAGGCGCGCCTGGCCGCGGCCGGCGACGACGAAGCGATGGTGCTCGACGAGGAGTTCCTCGCCGCGATGGAGCACGGAATGCCCCCGACGTCGGGTACAGGTATGGGCATCGACCGCCTGCTGATGGCGCTGACCGGCCTCGGCATCCGCGAAACCGTCCTGTTCCCGCTGGTCAAGCCGCGCGTCGACTAACGGGTCACCGAAACCGGTCGAGGATCGGGCCTCAGAGGGAGCAATTCCCTCTGCGTCTCGCCGGCTTACTGACTTCGGGGCTACCCTGCGGTGACCCGACGCCAGGGCGGGCCCGGTGGGCGCAATGCCCGCGTCTGGGCTCGCGCGACGTCGGTGGTGGCGTCGGACGCATCGGGGCCGCGGCCCTCGATCCGCGCGATGCGCGTTTGTTCGTCGAGCTCCAACCAGATTCCGCTGAACTCGGCGCCGACCTGGGCCGCGACGCTGGCGATGTCGGCGCGCTCGTCGTCGCTGCCGAAGACCGCGTCGGCGATGACGCTCATCCCGCCGGCGAGGTCGGCAGCGGCGAGGCGGCCCAGCTCGGCGTAGACTCGCGCACTCATCTGCGGGGTGTATGCCAACGCCGGCAGTCGGGTGAGCGTCGGGACCCCGGCCAACCGCTTGCGCAGCACGTCCGACCGCAGGATGCGCGCGCCCGGTGCGACGCCGAGATCGCCGCCCCACGAACGTGCTCGCGTCGACTTGCCGGTGCCCGAGCCGCCGCCAATCGCGACGATCTGCGCCTGTTGCGGCTCGAGCAGCGAGAGTGCGAGTAGTAAGTATGCGCGGGCCTCGTCGACGTCGCCCGCAGCGGCGAGGACGTGGGCGCGGACCGTCGCCCGCACGCTGAGGAACACGGGGAGGAGAGCGAAGCCGTTCTCGTCGTCGGAAGACGCATCGAGATAGGCGTTGACGACGACATTGGCCTCGTGGCGCAGGCCGCGCGCCCACAGGTCCATCAGGAGGAAGGCCAGGTCGTAGAGGACGTCGGCGATCGCGAGCTCGGGGTCGAACTCGAGGCAGTCGAACGGGACCGGCGTGCCGTCGAGGACGGCGATGTTGCTCAGATGAAGGTCGCCGTGGCCATGGCGGACCCGCCCGGTTGTGGCACGGGCGTCGAGGAGCGCGGCCTGCGACGCGATGAGTGCGGTCAGCTGCTCGGTGAGCCGGTCGGCCCGGTCGGGGTCGAGGATGTCGGGGTACCGGCTCATGCTGGCCCGATTCCCGACGACTACGTCGAGCAAGCGGGCGGCGCCGTGATGGTCGTCGGAGACCTCGGCGCCGGCGTGCATTGCGACGGCCTGTCCCGCCAGTCCGGTGAGCAGCGCGTCGTCGAGTCTGCCGTCGTCGGCATAGTTGGCGAGCAGTGCGTCGTCGGGGAAGCGGGACATTTCCAGCGCCCAGTCGAGTACCTCACCCTTGCCGTCGAGTTCGACGCCGTCGACGGTGCGCGTGATGGCGTGGACGCCAAGGTAGATCTGCGGTGCGGTGCGGTGGTTCAGGTCGAGTTCGGCGCGCAGTGCGTCGCGGCGTCGCTCGACGGTGGAGAAGTCCATGTACCGATAGGAGATGGGGCGCTTGAGCTTCCACGCGCGGTCGCCGTCGAGGACGATGACAGCGCCGTGGGTGACGATGTGCTCGGCGTCGGTCGCGATAGCGCCGGTTGCAGCGAGGAGGTCGACCAGGGGACGGCCAGGGTCGTCGGCGGTGGTCATGTCCCTATCCTGGCCGAGTATCGACGCGCCGCACCGAGCGGGTGCGGTCTGCCAGGCAGGGCCGCCGCGGTCAGACTGGGGTCAGGCGAAGATGTCCTCGATCGTCGGGTTGCCCTGGATGAGTCGGATGCTCCAGAGTTCGATCTGTTCGGTGGTGGCGTTCTCGACGCGCTGGCGCAGGTCGGGGTCGAGGGTGCCGTAGCGGGTGGTCAGCTGCTTGAGCAGCAGCTTCGCTTCGCCTCGTGTTTCGCCTTCGGCCCAAGCTTCGGTGATGAGTCGTCCTGCGGCGGTCATGATGATCTCCTCGGTGTGTGGCCCGGTGGTGGCGGCGAATGCTGCGAGCTTGTCCCGTGGGGTGTTGCCTACGTATCCAAGGTAGCGGATGAGCATGGTCAGGGTGTGGTCAAACTAACAGAGGCGAGTTACCAGGTCGTTATCTAACCGCGATGTTACCGTAATTGACTTTCGGCGGGACGTTGGTCCTGAGTCGGAACAGCTTTGACCTGAAAAGTGGTGCAGGACAACGACTTTCGATTTACCCGAATTGAACTCGGAAAAATGAGACATGAGTCACACTTTGGACGATCGACCAACCTCCCAGCGTGACCCAGCGCGGGGTTGCAGCCCATAGACTTGCGAGCGTGAGCAACAAGGAACGCCCCCGACCGTCCTTCTGGGAGTTCATCCCCTACGCCTACGGGCGTCGGACCTACGGCAAGCGGCCGCTGCCGGAGAAGTACCAGGCCTGGGTCCGCGAGGACAACGCCGGCCCAGGCGCCACGCGACGCGTCGTCTGCCGCTTCATGTTCCCCGTCGTCCTCATGCTTTCGCCGTTCCTGCTGACCTACAAGACCGTCGGATGGGGTACGGCGATCATCGTCACTCTGCCGATCTTCCTGGGCGCGCTGTACTTCACCTTCGTCTTCGACAAGTACTACCGACGCGCCACACTGCAGCGAAACGGCCTTGACCCGGCGCTCGCCGACGAGACGGTCCGCAAGAAGTCCGAGGCCGACCACCTCGACTACGAGCGCCGCCACGGCCGCGCCTGACGGTCCACCGTCCCCGGCATGGGAGTCACCGGATACGACGAGTGGCTGCGCACTGCTCGTCGTCGCGGCGTCGACGACGAGCAGCTCGCCGCCATCGCCACGTCGAACTCCCTGCGGCATGACGCCTTCGACGTCCTCGGCACCATGACCCCACTGGTCGACGGTGCCGGACGCTCGTACTTCCTTGTCCCGGCGGGGATGAGTGGCCGCGACGTCGCGCGCGCCGCCTGGCTCACCTACGTCTGGAACGCGGGCACCGGATACGGCGACCTGACGCGCCGAGACTTCGCCCCGACCCCCTTCAGCGCCGACGAAGTACTGCGCATCAAAGCGCGCCAAGCGGGCAACGCGTGGAGCTACGCGCGAGCGGTGCGGGTGGCCGATGCCGGCGGCGCGCGATTGGTGACCACGCCCACCGGGATGCTCATGGGCGCGGGCGGCAACGTCGCGCTGCGCATGTGCAGCCAGCTGGGCGGCACGACGTGGGGCGACATCTTCCTCGTCAACTCCGGCATGCGCGACGCGGGACCGATCCTGGCCGGGACCATCGAGGCGGGTCGCGTCGTGTACCGCCGCGACGGGCAGCTCTGCGAGGGCTCGCTCGCACTCGACCGCCTGCTGCACCACGAGGAGATCCACGCCGACCAATGGGCCCGACGCGGGGCCACCCGCTTCGCGTCGGCCTATGTGCGCGAGGCGCTGATGGCGGCCTCCCTCGGCAGGCCGAACCGCTTCGAGGTCGAAGCCGGCCTCAGCGACGGCGGCTACGTCTTCGATTAGGACGCCATGCAGACCGACACCCCGACGCTGATCCGCCACCTCGCCGACCGCATCCGCGGGCACCTGCACCAGGAATTCCCGACGTGGAGCAGCCATCTCGTCGTCGGCGACGACCGGTCGCTGCCCCGCGAGCGCACGCCGGTGTTCTACGGCTCCTACGACTGGCACTCGAACGTGCACAGCACCTGGGCGCTGGTCCGCGCCTCGACCGTCCTGCGCGATCCGGCCTTCACCGTCGGCGTCGCCGATCTCCTCGGCGAAACCATCACCGCCGATGGCGTCGCCACCGAAGCCGCGACCTTTGCCCGCCGCATCCTGGCCGAAGTCCCCTACGGTGCGACGTGGCTGCTGCGGCTCAGCGTCGAACTCCGCAGCGCCGGTGGTCCGTTCGCCGCACTCGCCGACATCCTCGAGCCGCTGCGCGTGGTCGTCGCCAAGCAGACCCGGCAATGGCTGGACACGACCGGCCTGCCCGACCGCAGCGGCCAACACCGCGACACCGCGTGGAACCTGCACCAATTCCGCCGGTATGCGACATCAATCTCCGACGAGGAGCTGGTTGCCCGGATCGACCGCTGTGCAGTGCGGCTCTACCGCGACGATGATCGCGCCCCCGTCGCCTACGAACCCGGGGCCAACCAGTTCCTCTCACCGTCGCTCGAAGAGGCGAGGCTCATGGCCGTCGTCGATCCAGTGGCCTTCGAACCGTGGCTGGCGCGGTTCCTCCCGCTGTTCTTCGACGAAGATGCGTCGGTCTTCGCGTTACCGCCGGCTCCTGTCCGGGCGAGCGACTACCACCAGGCGCACATCGTCGCGCTCCCGTTCACCCGCGCCTCGGCGCTGCACGACATCGCTGCGGCCGTGTCTCAGCCGCGGGTTCGTGAGCGGATCGACGGTCTCGCCGTCGCACATCTCGAGCACGGGCTGAGTGCCCTCGATCTCCTCGACGACTACGCCAGTGGGCACTGGGTCCCGACATTTGCGATCGATGCGCTGCTTCGGTGAGACCTCGCGAGTCGAGATTCACGCTGCGCGGAACGGATTGACGATTCGTACGCCGCGCAGGGTCGAACCGTCGGCGAGGTCTTCGGTCCAGAGTTCTTCGCACTCGGCGGCCGCAGCGGCCTCGAGGACCAGGGCGTCGAAGATTGAGAGTTGGTGCGCAGCTGCCGTGTTGGCAGCCCGGCGGACGAGGTGCTCATCGGCGGGTACCACCTCCACCTCCAGTGCATCGAGGACGCGGGCCGCGGCTTCTCGTGAGACTCCGAGGCGTCGCGTCAGAACAGCGTGTAGCTCAATCATCACTTGTGTGCTGATCATCGCGTCCTCGGCGTGAGAGAGGAATACTTCGCGGGCAATGCGTTGCTTGTCGCCGGCGCTGTCGTCGTATTGATAGGCCAGGACGTTGGTGTCGAGGAAGACCCTCATCGACGTTGCCTGAGGCGTTCTGCATACAGCTCGTCGCGCGTCCAGGCGCGTCCGTTGCTGCTCCCGCTCAGCTCCTCCGACAGCGCGACGAAGCGCTGCGCCGAGGCCCGGCGCCGGGCACGTTCACCGTCGTCGTCGGCATACTCGCGCAGACGGTCGGCCAGATATTGGTTCACCGATTCGCCACGCTCGATAGCGCGGATCCGGGCGCGCTTGAGCGTCTCCTCGTCGACGGTGATCGTCAGATTTGCCATGCTTCAGTGTAGCACCGAACCCGTGCTACACGATTTGGTCTCATACGCGGACTGGGGGGTCTCGATCCACGACTCGCTGCGCTCGTCGGCACTCGACCACCGTTTGGGTCACTCGACCACCGTTAGGTCACTCGACCAGCGTTGACTAAGACAGTTCGCGCTTGAGGATCTTGCCCGAGGCGTTACGGGGGAAGGATTCGACCACCACGACCGAGCGCGGCACTTTGAAGTTCGCCAAGTGCTCGCGGGCGTGGGCCAAAACAGCGTCGGGATCGACCTCGGCACCGGGGCGCGGCGTGACAAAGGCCCGCCCGACCTCACCGAGGCGCTCGTCGGGCACCCCGATCACCGCCACTTCGGCGACACCGTCGACGCGGGACAGCACCTGCTCGACCTCGGCCGGGTACACGTTGAACCCGCCGCAGATGTACATGTCCTTGAGGCGGTCGGTGATCCGCAGATTGCCTCGCGCATCGATCGTCCCGACGTCGCCGGTGTGCAACCAGCCGTCGGCGTCGATGGTGGCGGCCGTCGCCGCCGGGTCGTCGAGGTAGCCGCGCATCACCATCGCCCCGCGGGTCAGCACCTCACCGGCACCGCTCTCGTCGGGGTTGTCGAGCTTGATCTCCATGCCCGGGTACGCGCGCCCACACGTCGTCGCGACCGTCACATCGTCGTCGTCGGCGGTGCACGTGGTGATGAAGCCGCTCGTCTCGGTCTGCCCGTAGGCGGTGAGGACGGTTTCGACGCCGAGATCGGACTGCAGTCGCTCGATGAGGACCACCGGCACGACCGTCGCGCCGGTGACGACCAACCGCAGCGACGACAAGTCGTGCCCAGAGCGCTGCGGGTTGTCCAGGATCGTCTGGAACACCGTGGGCGCCCCGGGGAAGACGGTGATCCTGTGCTCGTCGATCATCCGCATCGCGGCATCGGGGGAGAAGACCGCGAGCGGCACCATCGTCGTGCCGAACAGCACCGACGGCAAGATGCCGGCCTTGTAGCCGAAGGTATGGAAATACGGGTTGGCCTGCAGGTACTTGTCGCCCGGACCGAGCTCGCCGTTGGCGCCCCAGGCATGTGCGCCGGCAATGGTGTGACGGTGCTCGGCCAGCACGCCCTTGGGTGCGCCGGTGGTCCCGGAGGTGAACAGGATGTCGGAGACGTCGGTCGGTGCGACGGCGTCGGCACGCGCATCGGCGGCACCCAATTCGGTCCCGCGAGTGAGGAACTCCGGCCACGGGACCGCGGGTGAGGGCAGTGTGCCCCGATCGTCCAGGTCGATCCCGACGACGGTCCGGCCTTCGCTGACCGGATTGCCCAGAACGTCGGTCAGGCGGTTGGTCCCGACGAACTCCCCGACGGTGACGATCACACGGGCATCGGCCCGCTCGATGATCTGGGCGGCCTCGCTGATCGTGTAGCGGGTGTTGAGCGGGACCAGTACGCCGCCGGCGTAATGGGTGCCCAGCGCGGCGATCGGCCAGTGGTAGCTGTTGGGCGCCCAGACGGCGACGCGGTCACCGGGGCCGACGCCGGTCGCGATGAGCGCAGCGGCGAACACCCGGGCCTCGCCGAGCAGTTGCCGCCAGGTCAGGGTGATCGGTTCGTCGGTCCACTGCTCGTCGATGATCGCGATCTCGTCAGGCCATGTCTGAGCAGCCCATCGCAGTGCTTGCGGGGTGGTGGTTGCAGGCGCCGTCATGGAAAAAACCTAGCAAATGCTTGGTAGGTTAAGCTAGGGGTCATGACGTCGATAAACCTGGCCGACCGGGCCGTCGACCTCGGCGAATGGGCAGCGGCCACGCCCGACGCCGATGCCGTCTTCGCGCGCGCTGTGCGGGAATGGCTCGACGAGAATCTAATCGGCGAGTATGCGCAGCTGCGCGGTCGCGGCGGGCCCGGCAGCGAGCACGAGTTCTTCACCGAGCGCCTCGCCTGGAACCGGCACATGGCCGAGGCCGGGTGGACCTGCCTGGGCTGGCCGTCGCGCTACGGCGGACGCGGCGCGACGATGAGTCAGCGCATCATCTTCCATAAGGAGTACGCCCGGGCCAACGCGCCCGACCGCGTCAACCACCTCGGCGAAGAACTGCTCGGGCCGACGCTGATCGAGTTCGGCACCGAGGAGCAGAAAAAGCGCTTCCTGCCCGGCATCGTCAACGTCACCGAACTGTGGGCGCAGGGCTACTCCGAGCCGGGGGCCGGTTCCGACCTCGCGGGCGTCGCGACGACGGCGCGGCTCGATGACGGGGTCTCGACTGGGCCCGCTCACTCCGCTCCCGGCGCCCGGTGGGTCATCAACGGCCAGAAGATCTGGACTTCGTTGGCGCACCACTCGCAGTGGGCCTTCGTCATCACACGCAGTGAGCCGGGCTCCCAGCGTCACGCCGGACTGTCGTTCCTGCTCGTGCCGCTCGACCAGCCGGGCGTCACGATCCGCCCGATCCAGCAGCTCACCGGCACCTCGGAGTTCAACGAGGTCTTCTTCGACGACGCGGTGACCGACGCGGATCTCATCGTCGGCGAGCCCGGCGGTGGCTGGGCCGTGGCGATGGGGCTGCTGCAGTTCGAGCGCGGTGTCTCCACGCTTGGGCAGCAGGTCGGGTTTGCCCGCGAGCTCGACAACCTCGTCGCCGTCGCCAAGGCCAATGGGGCACTGGACAAGCCGGAGATCGCCACCGACCTCAAACGCGCCCGCATCGAGCTCGCCGTGATGCGTGCCCACGCCCAGCGCACTCTCGACGCGGCCCTGGGCGAGGGCGACACCGGTACCTCGATTCGCACCACCCACGGCTTCGACACCTCCGCCGGTGATGCGTCGGTCGCCAAACTGCTGTGGGCCAACTGGCACCGGCGCCTCGGCGAACTCGCCATGCGGGTCGTCGGCGCGCCGTCGCTCGTCGGGCCGCCCACCACGTCGGAGGGCGCGCTCAACGTCGTCACCGATCCCGAGCACGTCGAACTCGACGAATGGCAACGGCTCTACCTGTTCACCCGCGCCGACACCATCTACGGCGGCTCCAACGAGGTGCAGCGCAACATCATCGCCGAGCGGGTGCTCGGCCTACCCCGAGAGGCCCGCGCATGAGCGAACGACCCCTTTCCCCGCTTGCCGCCGTCCCCGAGGAGATCGGCGGGCACAACCTCCTCGTCGGGAAGAAGGTCGTGGTCACCGCCGCGGCCGGTACCGGAATCGGCTTCGCGACGGCCAGACGCGCACTGCTCGAGGGCGCCGACGTCCTCGTGTCCGACTTCCATGAGCGGCGCCTGGGCGAGACCGTCGAGACGCTGGCCGCCGAGTTCGGCGACCAGCAGGTCGCGTCGTTCGTCTGCGACGTGTCCAGCACCGAGCAGGTCGACGCGCTGATCGCGTCGGCGGCGCAGCAGCTGGGACGCATCGACGTCCTGGTCAACAACGCCGGTCTCGGCGGCGAGACGCCCGTCGCCGACATGACCGACGAGCAGTGGGACCGTGTCCTCGACATCACCCTGAACAGCACATTCCGGGCGACGCGGGCGGCGCTGCGGTACTTCCGCGACGCTGCCGCCGCGAATCCCGCTCAGCGCGGTGTCATTGTCAACAACGCCTCGGTCTTGGGCTGGCGCGCCCAGCGCGGGCAGGCGCACTACGCCGCCGCAAAGGCCGGCGTGATGGCGCTGACCCGGTGTTCGGCCGTCGAGGCCGCGGACTACGGCGTGCGCATCAACGCCGTCTCACCGTCGATAGCCCGCCACCCGTTCCTGGCCAAGGTGACCAGCGACGAACTGCTCGACACCCTCGCCGCGAACGAGGCCTACGGCCGCGCAGCCGAAGTCTGGGAGATCGCCGCCACCATCGCGATGCTCGCCAGCGACTACACGACCTACCTCACCGGTGAGGTCGTCTCCATTTCCAGCCAGCGGGCCTGACCCGCGCGAACCCTTCCGATCAGGAGAACAACAATGAGCACCCCCCAGGCCTACATCGTCGACGCCGTCCGCACCCCCGTCGGCAAGAAGAACGGCACCCTCGCCCCCATGCACTCGGCCGACCTCGGCGCCGAGATCATCACCGGCCTGCTCGACCGCACCGGCATCGACCCGGAGGTCGTCGACGACGTCGTCTTCGGCTGCCTCGACACCATCGGGTCGCAGTCGGGCAACATCGGCCGCACCGCGTGGCTCGCGGCCGGCGGACCACTGGGCGTGCCCGGAACCACCATCGACCGCCAGTGCGGGTCCAGCCAGCAGGCCGTGCACTTCGCCGCCCAGGGCGTCATGAGCGGCACCCAGGACGTGGTGATCGCCGGCGGCGTGCAGAACATGAGCGCCATCCCGATCTCCGCGGCGATGATCGTCGGAACCCAGTACGGCTTCCACGGCCCGACCGCCGAGTCGGTCAAGTGGGTGGAGCGCTTCGGCGACGCCCAGATCAGCCAGTTCGTCGGCGCCGACATGATGGCGCAGAAGTGGGACATCAGCCGCGAGGACATGGAGCGCTGGGCGCTGCAGAGCCACCAGCGCGCCCGCGCCGCCATCGACGAGGGCCGCTTCAAGAACGAAATCGTCCCCGTCGGCGATTTCGCCGTCGATGAGACCGTCCGCGAGACGTCGCTGGAGAAGATGGCTTCGCTGGCACCGCTGTCGGAGGGCTCGCGACTCACCGCCGCCGTTGCATCGCAGATCTCCGACGGGGCGTCGGCGACACTCGTCGTCTCGGAGAAGGCACTCAAGGAGTACGGCCTGACCCCGCGGGCGCGCATCCACTACCTCACCGTGCGCGGCGACGATCCGATCATGATGCTCTCGGCGCCCATCCCGGCCACCGCCCACGCGTTGGCGAAGACGGGCCTGAGCATCGACGACATCGACGTCGTCGAGATCAACGAGGCCTTCGCGCCCGTCGTCCTGGCGTGGATCAAGGAGACCGGCGCCGACCCGGCGAAGGTCAACCCCAACGGTGGTGCGATCGCGCTGGGTCACCCCCTCGGTGCGACCGGCACCAAGCTGTTCGCGACGCTGCTCAACGAGTTGGAGCGCACCGGCGGTCGCTACGGCCTGCAGACGATGTGTGAGGGCGGCGGCACCGCCAACGTCACCATCATCGAGCGCCTCAGCTGACGGTCGCTGTCGCCCTACCCCGAGGGCGTTAGTAGCACGGGTTACTCGCGAGTTGGCTATGGTGAACCCACAGCCCAATTTGTGAGGGGGATCACATGCCCGAAGCCGGTGCCAGAGTCGAGATGCCGGCGCCGATGCGCTTGGCCGTTCGCGGTCTGCAGTACTTCACCTGGCCACTCAAGATCGACGACTACATCTCGTTGATCAACCCGTTGTGGTCCACGGTCGAGGCCAAGGGCCGCATCGAGCGCATCCACAACGAGACGCCCGACGCGGTGACCGTGTTCATCGTCCCCGGATTCCGGTGGCGCGGACACAAAGCGGGCCAGTACCTGCGCGTCGGCTTCGACATCGACGGCAAGCGCTATTGGCGCGCGTACTCGCTCAGCACCGACGCGTCGCGCCCCGACGGTCAGATCACCATCACCGTCAAGCGCTCCGGCGACGGCATCGTCTCGAACTGGCTGAACTCCGGGCGCGGGCTCGGTGCGCTGGTGACCCTCGGCGAGGTCGAGGGACAGTTCATCCTGCCCGAGGCCGTGCCGCGCAAGCTGCTGTTCATCACCGCCGGTAGTGGCATCACGCCGGTCATGGCGATGCTGCGCGCCTTGGAGCGTGCTGGCGACATGCCCGACGTTGTGCACCTGCACTCGGCAAAGACTGCCGACGACGCGATCTTCGGCCCCGACCTCACGGCACTGGCCGAATCGGAGGCGAACTACGACTACGTCCTGCGCGAAACCTCCGTCGACGGGCGTATCGAACCGTCGGCGCTCGACGAACTGTGCCCCGACTGGCGCGACCGGCAGGCCTACGCGTGCGGCCCGGGGGAGATGCTCGACGCGTTCCGCGAGCACGCGCTGTCCGTCGGACACGACGTCAACGTCGAATCCTTCGAGCACATGGTGCGCGCGGCATCGGGGCAAGGCGGGACGATCACGTTCCAGCGCTCCGGCCAGACCGCGACCTGTGGACCGGACGAGGTGATCCTCGACGCCGGTGAGGCCGCCGACCTGAACCTGCCGTACGGCTGCCGGATCGGGATCTGCCACACCTGCGTCGGACGACTCGTCCACGGCGAGGTGCGTGACCTGCGAACCGGCGACGTGATGCTCGCCGGCACCGAGGTCCGCACCTGCGTCAACTGCCCAGAAGGCGACATCGTCCTTGATCTGTAGATCGAGGCCAGCTCACCGTCGTAAGAATCTTTTCAGCCCGCTATTCCAGCCCCAGCTTTCCAGCCCAGCCACCGTGCCGCCCTTCGTGGGCGACGACAAGGAGTACTCAATGACCACCACCGACTACCAGATCAACCCGCTGTCACAACTGTCGCCGGAGGAGATCGAGCAGATCGGCGCCGAGTTCGACGCCATCCACGACGAGGTGTTCAACAGCCTCGGCGACAAGGATGCGGAGTACATCCGCAGCGTCATCGCACTGCACCGCCAGCTCGCGCTGTTGGGCCGCGCCATCCTGCTGGGCTCGCGGTACAAGCCGGCGTGGCTGCTGGGCACCGGCGTGCTCGGGATCGCCAAGATCCTGGAGAACATGGAGATCGGGCACAACGTCATGCACGGCCAGTGGGACTGGATGCAGGACCCGAAGATCAACTCCACGTCGTGGGACTGGGACAGCGCGTCGACGAAAGAGGCGTGGAAGCACTCCCACAATTACGTCCACCACACGTTCACCAACATCCGCGGCAAGGACAAGGATCTCGGCTACGAGATCATGCGCATCGACGAGAACCAGCCGTGGAAACCGGTGTACCTGGCCCAGCCGTTCTACAACCTCATCCTCGCCGCGTTCTTCGAGTGGGGCGTGGCGCTGCACGACCTGGACCTCGAGGCGATCCTCAAGGGTGAGAAGTCCAAAGAGCTGATGGTCGCCGAGGCGCGCGGCATGGGCTACAAAGCCTGGCGGCAGATCGCCAAGGACTACATCGCCTTCCCGCTGCTGTCGGGGCCGAAGGGCTTCGTGCCGACGCTGACCGCCAACTTCACGGCCAACATCATCCGCAACGTGTGGGCGTACGCGATCATCTTCTGCGGTCACTTCCCCGACCAGTGCTACACGTTCAGCGAGGAGGAGACCGAGAACGAGGGCCGCGGCGGCTTCTACCTCCGCCAGCTCCTCGGGTCGGCGAACATCGAAGGATCGCCGATCTTCCACGTAATGGCCGGCAACCTCGGCTACCAGGTGGAGCACCACATCTTCCCCGACATGCCGTCGAGCCGCTACGCGCAGATCGCGCCGAAGGTCAAGGAGATCTGCGAGCGGCACAAGCTGCCCTACAACTCCGGACGCCTGGGCAAGCAGTTCTTCTCCGTGCAGCGCAAGATCCTGCGGTTCGCCTTCCCCGGTGGCAAGCCGGGCAAGAAGCAGGGGCCCTATGTGCCGCTCGAGGACAACGCGATCCCGCGGCCGCTGGTCTCCATCTGACGGTCGGGGTCGCGATACGCCCGGCTCCTTCGTCGCCGGGCACTCGACCACCGTCGTCGTGGGCGTGTATCGAGACCCCGCGGCTGTGATGCACACCACCTCCCGGGGTAGGATCGGGATAGAAACAGCAATCTGTCTCAATCCTTTGACGTGTCCAATCCAGGGAGTTCCACATGACCAAGCCAGCTGAAGCCGGGGTGCGTACCGGCGACAAGGTTTCCTCCGAGACCCACACCATGGAGGAACTGCTTGAGATCCAGCGCGCGGCGTTCCTGCGCGACGGAATCCCCGACGCCAAGACGCGCATCGACCGGATCAACCGCCTGCAGGCCCTGCTGCTCGACAACTCCGATGAGATCTGCGCGGCGATGGACGCCGACTTCGGCACGCGTCCGCCCGAGCTGTCGATCGCCGCCGACGTGGCCGGCTGCATGATCGACCTGACCCACCAGCGGCGCAGCCTAGAGAAGTGGATGAAGGAAACCAACGTCGCCAAGGTGCAGGGGCTGATGGGCTACAAGCAGCGCCTGCGCCACGACCCGCTCGGCGTCGTCGGGATCATGGGACCGTGGAACTTCCCACTGCAGCTGACGATCGTGCCCGCCGGCTCGGCCTTCGCCGCCGGCAACCGCGTCCTGATGCGCCCGTCGTCGGTCACCGCGAAGACCACCGAGGTCATCGCCAAGCACGCGCCCGACTACTTCTCCATCGAGGAGCTCGCGGTCATCACCTCCAAGCACGGCGGCGGTGCGGATTTCGCCAAGCTGAAGGTCGATCACATGTTCTTCACCGGGTCGCCCGAGGTCGGTTCCTCGGTGGCCGTCGAGGCCGCTAAGAACCTGGTGCCCGTCACGCTGGAGCTCGGCGGCAAGAACCCGGCCATCGTCGACGTCGACACCGACATCAGCAAGGCCGCCAAGTTCCTCGCCGACGCGCGCATGATCAACGGCGGTCAGGTTTGTCTGTGCCCGGACTACGTCTTCGTGCCCGAGGGCAAGGTCGGCGAGTTCACCGAGAAGGTCATCGAGCGCTGGACGCAGAACTACCCGACCGTCCTGACGAACAACCAGTACACGTCGACCATCAACAACAAGAACTATGAGCGGATCGTCGGGCTGATCGACGACGCAGTCGAGCTCGGCGCCACCAAGCGCCAGGTCATCCCCGCCGGTGAGGACCTGCCCGACGCATTGGCACGCAAGATCCCGCCGACCCTGCTCACCGGGGTCAAGGCCGGTATGAAGATCGAGGAGGACGAGGTCTTTGGCCCAGTCCTCACGGTCTACCCGTACCGCGAGCTCGGCGAGGCGATCGACAAGATCAACGCGGCCGGCCACCCGCTCACCCTCTACTGGGTCGGCGACGACAACGGCCGCCTCAAGCACGTGGCCGACAACACGCGCAGCGGCTCGATCAGCGGCAACGACTTCGCGCTACACCTGCTGTCGCACGGCCTGCCGTTCGGTGGTGTCGGCCGCTCGGGGATGGGCAACTACCACGGCAAGTTCGGTTTCGAGACCTTCAGCCACGCCCGCGCGGTCACCGTGTCGTCAATGCCGATCAGCTTCGCCGAGATGATGTCGGCGCCGTTCACCGATCGCGACACCAAGCTGTTCGACGGCCAGATGAAAATGTTCCGTCGATTCCTGAAGGGGTCGATCCGCAAGAACGCCAAGCGGTAGCGATGACCGTTCAGGGGGTTTCCGATCCGCGGTTCGACCGCGTTCGGACCGCGTTCGGCCGCCTTTTCGACTGTCCGATTCGCGGTGGCGGTGCGCTGTGCGTGTACGAGAACGGCGTTCCCGTCGTCGACATCTGGGGCGGCACGTCGGACCGTCGGGGCAAGCGGCCGTGGGCACCGTCGACCGGTGCGATGCTCTACTCGGCGTCGAAGGGGCTCTCGGCGATCGTCGTGCACCGCCTCGCCGACCGCGGGCTCATCGACTACGACGAGCCGGTCGCGAGGTACTGGTCGGAGTTCGCGGGTAGCAACATCACCGTGCGCAAGCTCATGCTGCACCGCGGCGGGCTGTCGCAGCTGCGTGGGATCGCCAGCCATCCCGGCGACCTGCTCGACCACGAGCTGATGCACACGCGGCTCGCCATGGCCCTGCCCGACCGCCACTTCGGCGCCCCCGCCTATCACGCCCTCACGTTCGGGTGGCTGATGAGCGGTCTGGCCGGGGCGGTGACCGGCAAGTCCATGCGCGAGCTGTGGGCCGAGGAGCTCGCCAAGCCGCTCGGAACCGACGAGCTGTCGCTGGGCGCGCCGCCGAAGTCCAGCGACATGGTCGTCGCCGAGTTCGTGGACCCGTTCCTCGTCGGCGAACTCGGCCTACGTGACTCGGTGCTCTCCGCGGTCAGCAAGCTGCCGATCTCGCTGGGTGCGATGGCCGGCGCCGTGCATGTCGGACGGGGCAGTGCCGACTTGCTCAAGGGCGACGACCCGGCGTTGTTCGACGCGCAGATGCCCGCCGCCAACGGCATCGCGTCGGCGCGCGCCCTGGCCCGGGTCTACGCGCCGCTGGCCACCGACGGCACTCTCGACGGCAAGCGGTTCCTGTCTCCGGAGGCGGTGCGCTCTTTCGAGGCTCCGTACCGGCTGCGTCTCGACCGCGCGCTGGGCATCCCGATGTCCTGGAACCACGGCTTCCATCGTGCGCCCATCCCCGTCGCGAACGGCTTCGGCCACGTCGGGATCAACGGATGCTTCGGCTGGGCCGATCCGGCCACCGGACTGTCCGTCGGCTTTGTGCATAACCGGCGCCTGTCGACGATGGTCGCCGACCTCGGTGCTTTCCTCTGGTTGCTTCCGTTGATCAACAAGGGGGCGGCCAAGCGTCGGCCGCCGACGGGCAAGCCGGGGCGTCCAGGGCTGACTATCGCGAGCTGATCGTCGAAGGCGTGCTCCTCGCCACCTAGGTCGAAACAACCAAGCACTTGCTAGGGTGGATACGACCTGGATGTTTGAGGAGGTGCGGTGGCGACCGGTGCTGCGGGGTCGGGGGCTACCCGACGCGACGAGCTGCTGGGCATTGCCGGGGAGCTGTTTGCCGACCGCGGATTGCGCTCGACGACAGTCCGCGACATCGCCGACACCGCAGGTATCCTCTCGGGCAGCCTGTACCACCACTTCGACTCCAAGGAGTCGATGGTCGACGAGCTGTTGCGCGGCTTCCTCGACGGTCTTTTTGCGCGCTACCGCGAGATCGCCGCGGCCGGGCTGTCGGCCACCGAGACGTTGCGGCAGTTGGTCATCGCATCTTTTGAGGCCATCGACAGCCGGCACACCGCCGTCGCGATCTATCAGAACGAGGCACGCCACCTCGCGTCGCAGGACCGGTTCGGCTACATCAACGATCGCAACACCGAGTTCCAGGACCTCTGGGAGTCGGTGCTGCGACGGGGAGTTGCCGAAGGCGACTTCCGTTCCGACCTCGACGTCGACCTGGTCTACCGCTTCCTGCGCGACACCGTGTGGGTCGCCGTGCGCTGGTACCGGCCGGGTGGGCCCAAGACCGTCGACGAAATCGCCGATCAGTACTTGGGCGTCGTGCTCGACGGCATTCTTCCGCGCTGATTGCGCGGTTCGTCGCGCGGCGTCATTGTCATCGCGCGGTCTCGATCGTCAACGCGCGATGACAATCGCAACGCGCGAGCGCAGGGTCAGGCTTCGCGGGTCGAGGTGGTAACCGTGAATTTCGGGTTGCGCGCGACCTGGCGGGTTGGGCCGACGATGCGCTGCAGGGCCGGCCGATAGCGCAGATGCGAATTCCACACGCACCACAACTCGCCGCCCGGGCGTAGAACGCGGGCCGCCTCGGCGAACAAGTGCTGCGCGATCCCCGTCGACAACGCAGCATCGGAGTGGAACGGCGGGTTGAGCAGCACAATGTCGGCCGATCCGTCGGGTACGGGCTCGGCGCCGTCGGCCCAATGGACGTCGACCTGGTCGTCGACACCGTTGGCCACCGCCGTCGCCCGGGTCGAGGCGACGGCGAGCGCCGACCGGTCGACCGCGATGATCTGTGCGTCGGGATGGCGCTGGGCGAACCACGCGGACACGGTGCCGTTGCCGCAACCGAGGTCGACGACGGTCCCGCGCCCCCGCCTCGGTCCCGCGGCCCCAGTCGGCGAAGCGGGATCGAGGCGGAGAAGCGGGTCGAGGTTGGCGAGCAGGTAACGGGTTCCGATGTCGACGCCGGTCCCGGCGAAGACACCGCCGTGCGCGGCGACGGTGAGGTCGAGGTCGGGGTGGTATTCGGTGCGCGGCCACGTTGCGGTGGGCCGATTACTGATTGAGCCGCGGGCGATCAGTATCCGCGACTTCTGCCGTGCGTGGGTGACGTCGACGCGGTCGAAGAACTCGCGCAGCACGTCGTTCATCCGAGGCGTCATGTGCTTGATCCGACCGCCCGCCACCACGACGACACCGGGATCGGCATGCGCGGCGATCAGCGCCGCGGTCTCAGCGAGCCGGTCCAACGACCGCGGCAGGCGCATCACCACGAGGCGCGCGCCCGACACCGCTTCGGCGGTGAACGGCACCGACCTGAAGCCGGAGAGAGCGAGCCGCTCCGCGTTGGCGATCAATGCGCGCTGCCCGGTCAGGAGGTCCTGGTGGACGCGGATCTCGCCGTCGCTACCGATGACCTCGAGCAGTCCCAGTGTCAGGGCGCCATAGGCGTCGTCGATCACGGCTGTTTCGGCGCGGGAAGGCGCGGCCTCACTGATGATCCCGGCAGCCTCGTCGACGATGAGCCGGTCGGCCGCGTCGACGGCAACGAGCCCGGGCCCCTCGACGTCGGGGAATCGGCGCAGATCCACGTCGTCGATTCTCGCCTACTGCCCGCGCTCGGCCGCGAGGGCGGCGAAGACGTCGAGCAGTTCAGGGTCGTCGACCGAGGCGGGATTGACCACCGCGGCCAGCTCGGCGCCCTGCAACAGGCGCTTCACCGGGACCTCGAGCTTCTTGCCTGTGCGGGTGTGGGGGATTCCCGGGACGGCGATCACCTCGTCGGGAACGTGGCGGGCCGACGCACGCTCGCGGATGCGGGACTTGATCGCAGCCACCAGGTCGTCGTCGAGCTCGCGTCCCGGCTCCAACACCACGAACAGTGGCATCCAGTACGAGCCGTCGGTCTGCTCGGCGCCGATGACCAACGATTCGACGATCCCGTCGACGGTGTCGACCGCGGCGTAGATGTCGGCGCTGCCCATGCGGACGCCGTGACGGTTGAGCGTCGAGTCGGAGCGGCCGTGGATGACGACGGTGCCGCGGTCGGTGATCGTGATCCAGTCGCCCTGCCGCCATGCGTGCGGGTACATCTCGAAATACGCGTCGCGATAGCGCTGGCCGTCGGGGTCGTTCCACAGCTTCACCGGCATCGACGGCATGGGCACGGTGAGCACGAGTTCGCCGACGGTACCGTTCGGTACCTCCTCGCCGTCGGGATCCCATGCCGCAACCGCCGACCCCAAACACCGCACCGACAGTTCGCCCGGCCAGACCGGGACCGTCGGGACGCCGGCGATGAACGCGCTGCACACGTCGGTGCCGCCGGAGATCGACCACAGTGGGACGCCGGGAAGCTGTTGCGCCTGCCAGCGGTGGATGTCGGGCGACAGCGGCGATCCGGTGCTGCCCATCGCGCGCAGCCGCGCCAGCGTCCGGGACCCGCTGATCGGGGTCACCCCTGCGGTCTGGCTCGCGAGCAGATACCCGGGGCTGGTGCCGAAGAACGTCGCTTCGTGCTCGTCGACGAGGTTCCACATCGCGGCGGCGTCGGGGAAGGTCGGCGAACCGTCGTAGCAGATCACCGACGCCCCGAGTGCAAGTGCGGAGATCTGGGCGTTCCACATCATCCAGCTCGGCGAGGTGTACCAGAACACCCGGTCGTCGGCGCGCAGATCCCAGTGCAGGCCCAACTGCTTGAGCATCTCGACGAGGATCCCGCCGTGCCCGTGGACCAGGCCCTTGGGCACACCGGTGGTGCCCGAGGAGAACAGCACCCACAGCGGGTGGTCGAAGGGCACGTGGACCGGGGCGAACTCGGCGGGAGTCGCGACCGCGTCGGCCCACGACGTGCCCAGCCCTTCACCGTCGAATCCGAGACGTTGCACGACGATCGTCGTCGTGACGGTCGGCAGGCCGTCGCGCAGCCGTACGACGTCTGGGCGACGGTCGTGTTTCTTGCCGTTGAAGTGGTAGCCGGTGGAGGTGATGAGCACCTTCGGCTCCAGCTGGCCGAAGCGGTCGATCGCGGCGTCGGCGACGTAGTCCTGCCCGACGCCCGACCAGATGGCGCCCAGCGACGCGGTCGCTGCGAACGCGACGATCGTCTCGGCGATGTGCGGCAGATATCCGACGACGACGTCGCCCTGACTGACACCGGCGGCCTTCAGCGTGGCCGCGAGGGCTCCCGCTTCGTCGCGCAGGCGTTGACGCGTCCACGTCGTGGACTGTGGCGATTGGCCCGCTCGCTCCGCTCCCGGCGCCAGGCAGGATTCATCGGCGACGACGACGGCGACGTCGTCGGGTTCGCCCTGGTTCAGCAGGTGTTCGGCGAAGTTGACGGTCGCGCCGGAGAACCACTGCGCGTCGGGCATCGTCGCGTCGGGGAGCACCTCGTCATAGGCACTGACCGCTTCTAGTCCGAAGTAGTCCCAGATCGCGGCCCAGAAGCCGGGCAGGTCGGTGACAGACCACTCCCAGAGTGCGTCGTAGTCGTCGTCGGAGCGACCGACGTGCCGGGCGAGGTCGGTGATCCGGGCATCGGCGATCTGCTGCGCGGAGGGGGTCCACAACGGTTCGGGGGAAGGCGACGACATGTCGTCAAGTATTGCCCAGAACTGCTTGAGTTAATAGCCCCTAACTGAAATTCTTCAGTGCGGCCAGCCGGGCGTGGGCCTGGGTCATGATCGATTGGATCAACTCGTCACACGACGGCAGGTCGTCGATCATGCCGACGACCTGCCCCGACGCGAGGACACCCGCTTCGGTGTTGCCGTCGACGAGACCGGCCTTCAGCAGCATCGGGGTGTTGCCGGCCATGATGACCTGCTGCCACGTTCGCTCGCCCTGCTTGCGCATGGTGCGCCCGTCGCGCAGCATCGTCGTCCACTTCATGCCGGTCATCTGCTTGAACTCGTTGGCGTTGCGGGCGGCGGCCACCAGCGCTCGTGCCCCCGACCCGCTCTCCAGTGCCTCGACGAGCTGCGTCCGCAGGACCCGGTGGGGCATGCCGTCGACCTTCGTCGACACGACCGTGTCACTGAGGCCCCGCTGCAAGTACTCCTGCTTGACCGAGTCAGGCACCGCCGAATCCGACGTCAACAAGAATCGCGTGCCCATCGCCACGCCCTCGGCGCCGTAGGCCAGTGCAGCAACCAGACCGCGACCGTCGAAGAAGCCACCCGCCGCGACGACGGGAATCGAGGTGGATCCGCCATTATCTGCTGCGCCTGATCCAGCCCGCTCGCTGGCGCTCCCAGCGCTGAGGGCGTCGACGACCGACGGCAAGAGCAGCGTCGTCGCGACCGGGCCGGTGTGTCCGCCGCCCTCGCCGCCCTGCACGATGACGGCGTCGGCTCCCCACGAGGCGACCTTTACCGCGTGCTTCGCGGCGCCGATCGACGGGATGACGACGATGCCGTGGTCCTTGAGCTTGGCGATCAGTTCGGGCTTGGGGGCCAGCGCGAACGAGGCGACCTTGACGCCCTCGCGGATCAGCAGGTCGATCCGCTCCGGGGCGTCGGTCGCGTCGGCGCGCAGGTTTACGCCGAACGGCTTGTCGGTGAGCGACTTCGTCTTGGCGATGGCCGCCTCGAGTTCGTCGTAGGTCATCGTCGCCGACGCCAAGATGCCCAGACCGCCGGCATTGGCCGTCGCCGACGTCAACGCCGGCCCCGAGACCCAACCCATGCCGGTCTGCACGATCGGGTACTTGATCCCGACCAGCTCGGTGAACCGCGTCGAGAGCGTCGGGGCGCTCACGCCTTGACCTCGCGGTCGCGCACACCCTTGGGGTCGAGGACCTCGCGGATGATCCGCAGCTGCTCGGCGGTGGGCGCGGCGGTCTCCGGTGCCTCGTCGAGCCCGACGATCTCGAAGGACGTGTTCTCCGTGACGTCGGCGGCGGTGACCCCAGGGTGCAGCGACAATGCGCGCATCGTGTGGTCGGGACCGCTGAAATCGAAGACGCCGAGGTTGGAGACCACCCGGTGGATGTTCAGGTAGTCGAAGGCAGGGTTGGCCGGGTCGACCTTGTCGTAGCCGACGCCGCAGACGATGTCGACCTTGTCGACGAACACGCGGTTCGAGTGGCGCGCCACCCAGTAGCTCGTCGGGTGGTTGATCGTGTTGCCGGGCGCGCCGCGCGAGCCGAACATCTGCCGCGTCGGTTGCTGCAGCGGGCCGAACGCCGAGAGGTTCTGATTGCCGAACCGGTCGATCTGGTTGGCGCCCATCACGACGTGACGACGACCCGACGCAACGACGTCGAAGACCTTCGGGAACGGCATCCAGCCCTCCACCGGGCCGACCTTCCCGATCGGCGGGGTGTCGGCCAGGATCAGGCACTCACCGTCGGTGATCAGCAGGTCTGGCTCGGTGGTCAGGCGCGCCAGGCGGGCGCCCAGCAGCGGCACCGGCGCCATCGGCGACGCCATGATCTCGCCGGCACCGGTGAAGATGTCGGCGCACGCGGCCACGCAGTATTCGGCGCGGGTGATGTCGGTTTGATTCGACCCGCTCACGGTGTTCCCGGCGTCGGTGGTGCTCACTTGCTCTCCTCCTGCTCGGCGCGCCACTTGGTGACTTCGGCCTGATAGGTCGGCTCGTCTACGTCGAGGAAGCGTGTCTTGAACGCCGCCCAGGTCTGCTCGTCGCCGGCCGATTCGACGTAGAACCGCTGGAACGCCTCATCGCGGCCGTAGCTGCCGCTGAAGGTGAAGTGCGCGCCGTTCGGGGTGTGGACCACGCGGTCGACGTTCATCCGGTTGATGATCATGCGCTCACGTTCGACCGAGTCGACCAGTTCCTGCGTGGACACCAAGGCGTCGGTTTCCAGGTAGCGGCGGTCGGCGGCGGCCAGATAGGTCGCATCCATGTACGGGTCGACGCCGGTGTAGGCGGCGTTGCCGTGGCAGTCGGCGAGGTCGAGGTGCACGAACGCGGCGTCCAGGCGCAGCCCCGGCATCGCGATCAGCGTTTGCGTGCGCCCATCGGCGTCGGGATAAGGCGATTCGACGGTCTTGAGCTCGCCCTCCCAGAAGGTGGGGACGTCGGAGCCCAGGCCCGCGCGGATCGGCAGGAACGGAAGTCTCGCGGCGGCCGCTTCCAGGCCGCACTTGACCATGCCCTCGTCCATCTCGCGGACGGTGATCGCGCCGGTGGTGCGGGCTTTGGCGAACCAGGGGTCGTAGAACGGCGCCGAG
This sequence comes from uncultured Gordonia sp., assembly GCA_964630585.1. Lineage (GTDB taxonomy): Bacteria > Actinomycetota > Actinomycetes > Mycobacteriales > Mycobacteriaceae > Gordonia. Next base: position 5,479 of record CAZVVS010000011.1, on the reverse strand, counting down.
TCCAGCGACACGAAGCCGTAGTAGGCCTTGGTGACCTTTCCGGCCTCACACAGCAGGCCCAGATCGGCGCCGCCGTAGGTGACGATGGTGAGGTCCTTCACGTCGGATCGGGCCAACGCGCGGACCAGGGCCATCGGCTTGCGCCGCGAACCCCAGCCGCCGATGCCGATGGTCATCCCGTCTTCCAGTTCGGCGATGACCTGCTCGAGGGTCGAAGTCTTGTCGGTGGCCATCAGTTCCCCTTCGGCTTGCCCGTGGCGACGAAAGCGTCGCGGTGCTCGTCGGCCACTCCGGCGAGGTTCAATTCGTAGGTGTAGCGCTGTTCGAGCAGGTAGCTGCTCTTCACGTCGACGGGGTCGATCCCGTTGATCGCCGCTTTGGCGCGACGGATGACGCGGGTGTCCTTCGTCGCGATCATCCGTGCGACCTCGAGTGCGGCGTCGAGGAGTTCCTCGCGCGGCACGACCTTGTAGACCGACCCGAACTGGTGTAGCTGCTGGGCGGTCGCGTTCTGCGCGGTGTAGTAGAGCGTCCGCATCATGTGCTGCGGGAGCAGGCGCGCGAAGTGGGTGGCGGCGCCGAGTGCGCCCCGGTCGACCTCGGGCACGCCGAACACCGCGTCGTCGGAGGCGACGATGACGTCGGCGTTGCCGACCAGGCCGATACCGCCGCCGACGCAGAACCCGTTGACCGCGACGATCACCGGGACCGCGCAGTCGTACACCGCGGAGAACGCCGCGGCGCAGCCCTGGTTGGCGGCGATCAGGGCGTCGAATCCGCTGGTCGCCTGCATCTCCTTGATGTCGACGCCGGCGTTGAAGCCGCGGCCCTCCGCGCGCAGGATGACCACGTGGGCGGTCTCGTCGTTCCCGGCGGCCAGGATGGCGTCGGCCAGCTCGAACCAGGCGGCGCTGGGCAGGGCGTTGACGGGCGGGAAGTCGACGGTCACGGTGACGATGCCGGCGTCGTCGGTCCCCGGTTCACCGCGGGTGGTCGTGATGGGCACGGGTGGCTCCTCGTCGTTTGCACACACTCAACCAAGCAAGTGCTTGGTTGTTTGCTAGGGTAGCAGCCATGACAACTACGCGTCCCGTGACGTCGGGCACCGTCGATCTCGGACTGTCCGGCGCGGTGGTGCTGGTGACCGGGGGAGCCCGCGGTGTCGGGGCCGGAATCGCGGCCGTCCTGGCCGGTCTGGGTGCGGTGCCGGTGATCTGCGGGCGGACTGCGCCGGGCGCCGGGAACGAAGTGAGCGGGCCCAATCAGCCTCGCCCGGCACCCCTTGAATTCCACGCCTGCGACGTCCGCGACTCCGACGCCGTTGCGACGATGATCGCCGCGATCGTCGCCAAGCACGGTCGTCTCGACGGTGTCGTCAACAACGCGGGTGGCTCGCCGTTCGTGCTGGCCGCCGAGGCCTCGGACAACTTCGCGCGCAAGATCATCGAACTGAACCTGGTGGCCCCGCTCGTCGTCGCGCGTGCCGCGCATGCGGTGATGGCAGACCAGGACGGAGGCGGTGCGATCGTCAACGTCTCCAGCGTCAGCGGCCACCGGCCCTCGCCCGGCACCTCGGCCTACGGGGCCGCCAAGGCGGGCCTGGACAACCTCGTCGAGAGCCTCGCCGTCGAATGGGCGCCCGCCGTGCGGGTCAATTCGGTGGTGTGCGGACCGGTCGAGACCGAACTTTCGCACCTGCACTACGGCGACGCCGACGGGGTCGCGGCCGTCGGGGCGACCATCCCGATGGGCCGCCTGGCCGCACCGACCGACGTCGGGAACGCCGCCGCCTTCCTGCTCTCGCCACTGTCCGCGTACATCACCGGCTCGACGCTGACCGTGCACGGCGGCGGCGAGAAGCCCGCATTCCTCGACGCCGGCAATTCCGACAACCGCGTCTAGTCCGTCCGTCCCTTCCACTCATCCCCAAGGAGTACCCATGTCCGACAAGTTGAGCACCGACCGCGTCGTCATCGTCACCGGCGCCGGGCAGGGCATCGGCCGCGCCCACGCCCTGGCCTTCGCAGCTGACGGGGCGAGCGTCGTCGTCAACGACTTCAACGTCGACGCGGCGCAGGCTGTCGCCGACGAGATCGTCGCGGCCGGCGGGAATGCCGTCGCGAACGGTGCCGACGTTGCCGATTGGGATGCGGGAGCGGAACTCGTTGCGACGTCGATCCGCGAGTTCGGTGGCCTCGACACGGTCATCAACAACGCCGGGTTCGTGCGCGACCGTATGTTGGTGTCGCTTTCGGAGGACGAGTGGGACTCCGTCGTCCGCGTGCACCTCAAGGGGCATTTCGTGGTCTTGCGCCATGCCGCCGAGTACTGGCGCGCGCAGTCCAAGGCCGGTGCGCAGCGCGTGGCTCGCGTCGTGAACACGTCGTCGGGGGCCGGGATCTTCGGGTCGGTGGGGCAAGGGAACTACTCCGCCGCGAAGGCTGCCATCGCCGAGCTGACCATCCAGGCCGCCGCAGAGATGGGCGGGTACGGCATCGCCGTCAACGCGATCGCCCCGTCGGCGCGGACCGCGATGACTATGGGCGCAGGCGAGGCGATGGCCGCTCAGATGGCCGCGCCCACCGATGGCTCCTTCGACGCGATGGACCCGGCGAACGTCCCACCGCTGGTGGTGTGGCTGGGTTCGCCCGCGTGCGATGTGAGCGGCCGCGTGTTCGAGGTCGAGGGCGGCACGATCACCGTGCTCGACGCTTGGCAGCGCGCTGCGTCGAAGGACAAGGGCACCCGCTGGGAGCCCGCTGAGATTGGCCCGGTCGTGTCGGAACTGATCGCCGAATCCCCCGAGCCGGTCAAGGCTTACGGCGCGCGCTGAGACCTAGCCGCCAGAAGGTGCGCGGACGACCATGGGGACGCCGGGGAAGTAGGCGGCCATGTCCGAGCGCGACTTGCGCAGCGCGGCCATGCCCAGGCCCTTCTTGCGGTGGTCCGGCGCGATCCAGATGCGGACGTCGACCTCGCCGTCGTGGAGTTCGGCCATGACCAGACCAACCTTGGCGCCCTCCTCGACGGCGACGAGCCAGACGGCCTCCTCGTCGTCGACGCGGTCGGCGGCGGCGGCGATCTCGGCGTCGAGGTCTCCGGCCGGGGCGCCCGAACCGTCGCCGGCGCTGCCCTGGTCGTCGGTGCGGACGCGGAAGAGATCGGCGTCATCCGAGGGGGAGAACGGGCGCAGGTCGAGGGTGTCGCCGCTGGAGGCGGGACGCTCGGCGAGCGTGAACGTCAGGGCCGAGTTGAGGTCCTCGAGCTCGGCCTGGATGGCCCGACGGCGGTCCTTGGTGAGCTGGTAGAAGGACATCCCGAGGATGGCCTCGGCACCGAGGTGCGACTTGCCGAGCAGGTCGGCGATGGCATCGACGGCCGCGGCGCGGTTGTCCGCGGCGACGATCGCGTCGAGTACTTCGTGGCGGCGCTCGAGCGCGGTGAACAGCGCGTCGGTGATGTCGCGGCGGGTGGTGGTCTGGTCCAAGTCGGTCATAAACCGATCGTATAGCCACTTCGCCAAGGCTGCTGAACATACTGATCGGTAGTTTGCCGCGTCGTTAACTAGAACACGTTCTAGTTATTGACCAGTCCTGTTGGGGGTTGTGAACAGGACATTGTGGGGTTGCACTTCCGCAGAACTAGAACACGTCCTAGTCTTGACCCATGACTGAAATCGACCTGCTGCGCGGTGACACACATCTTGGCGACCTCCTCGTCGCAGCCCTTCACCGCCACGCCAACCGTCGGGTTCTGCACCTGGGCGACGTCGAACTGACCGGTGCCGAGATGGCCGATGCCATCAGCACCTACGTCCAGGCTTTCGAATCCGTCGGGGCGGGCAGCAGTACGGCGGTGGGGCTCTTGGCGTTGAACCGTCCCGAGGTGCTGCTGGTGATCGGCGCCGGCCAGACCCAGGGCTATCGGCGGACCGCGCTGCACCCGCTGGGCTCGGCCGACGACCACGCCTACGTCCTCAACGACGCCGGTGTGTCGACGCTGATCATCGACCCGGTGCCCAAGTTCGTCGAGCGCACCCTCGAACTGCTGGAGAAGGTGCCCGGGCTCAAGCAGGTCCTCACCCTCGGGCCAGTCCCCCCCGAGCTCGCCGAGGTCGGCACCGACATCATCGCCACGGCCGCCACGTTCAGCCCGCAGCCGCTGAAGGCCGCGCGCCTGGCACCCGACCACGTCGTCTCGATCACCTACACCGGTGGCACGACGGGCAAGCCCAAGGGCGTGATCGGCACCGCCCGGGCGATGTCGACGATGACGCAGATCCAGCTCGCCGAGTGGGAGTGGCCGCAGCGCCCTCGGTTCCTGATGTGCACGCCGCTCTCCCACGCCGGTGCCGCGTTCTTCACGCCGACGCTGATCAAGGGCGGCACGATGATCGTGCTCCCGACTTTCGACCCCGCGCTGGTGCTCAAGGCCATCGAGGAGCAGAAGATCACCGCGACGATGCTCGTGCCGGCGATGCTCTACGCCCTGATGGACCACCCCGACTCGCAGACGCGCGACCTCTCGTCGTTGGAGACCGTCTACTACGGGGCCTCGCCCATCAACCCGGTCCGCCTGGCCGAGGCGATCGAGCGCTTCGGCCCGATCTTCGCGCAGTACTACGGCCAGTCCGAGGCTCCGATGGTCATCAGCTACCTGAGCCGCGACGAGCACGACCCCGCGCGCCTGGGCAGCTGCGGCCGGCCGTCGGCATTCCTGCGCACCGCACTGCTCGACCCCGAAGGCAACGAGGTGCCGCGCGGCGAGCCCGGTGAGATCTGCGTGTCCGGGCCGTTGCTGGCCGGCGGCTACCTCGGCCTGCCCGAACAGACCGCGGAGACGTTCACCCCCGATGGCTGGCTGCGCACCGGCGACGTCGCGCGCGAAGACTCCGACGGGTTCTGGTTCATCGTCGACCGCACCAAAGACATGATCGTCTCCGGCGGGTTCAACGTGTTCCCACGCGAGGTCGAGGACGTCATCGCCGAGCATCCCGCCGTCGGGCAGGTCGGCGTCGTCGGCGCACCCGACGACAAGTGGGGCGAGGCCGTCACCGCCGTCGTCGTGCTCCGGGCCGGTGCTGGCGAGTCCGACCAGGCGCGCAAGGTCATCGTCGACGAGATCAAGGCGTCGGTGAAGGAGCGCAAGGGTGCGGTGCAGTCGCCCAAGGAGGTCCTTTTCGTCGACGCCCTGCCGCTTACCGCACTCGGCAAGCCGGACAAGAAGGCCCTGCGCGCCCGGTTCTGGGAGGGTGCGGGCCGCTCCGTCGGCTGACCGCCAATCCGCCTCAGTCGGGGTGGTGGGCGCCCATCGGGTGTCCCCCGTCGGCGAGTTGTCGGCCGATAGTCGCCGAGGTCTCCCCGGTCACCGTCCGGCACATGGAGAAGGCGACGCGCGCGGCCTGCAGTTTGGCGAGATCAGCGTTGCGGCCGGCATGCCGGTCGTCTACACCTTCATCGCCAACACGACGGCCGCGGAC
>CAZVVS010000010.1:0-28266 GCA_964630585.1 uncultured Gordonia sp. | reverse complement strand
GCATGGGGGCGATCGGTGGCTGACCCACGACCGCTGGTCACCGTCACCTATTTCGCGGCGCTGGCCGACCGCGCGGGGTGCCGACGGGAGACCCTCGAACTCGCCGAGGCGACCGTCGGCGGTCTGCGAGCAGCAGTGGGACGCCGGCACGGCCCCGAGGTGGAAGAGTTGGCAAGACTGTCGTCGGTCCTCACCGGCGACGACATGGTCCGGGAAGACGGCGCGGCGATCGGAACCGAGGTCGACCTTCTTCCCCCGTTTGCAGGAGGCTAGGCCGCGACAATGAAGAAGCTGGCTGTGGTGGCGGTGGCTGCGATGGCGGTCGTGTTGCCGTTGAGTGGCTGCTCGAATGACGACTCCTCGCCCGGGTCCATCCGGGTGCTGGCGGCGGCGTCGCTGGTGGACGTCCTCAAGCCGATGGTCGCCGCCTACGAGCGCAACAACCCGGGCGCGAAGGTCCAGGTCGACACCGGAGCCTCCTCGGCGCTGGTGCAGAAGCTGACGTCAGGCGCCAAGGGTGACGTGCTGGTGACCGCCGACGAGACGGCGATGACCAAGGCCGTCGACGCGGGGGTCGCGAAGAATCCCCACGTCGTCGCCACCAACCGCCTGGTGATCGTCGTGCCGAAGGGCAACCCCGGCAAGGTGACCGACGTGCGGTACTTCACCGTTCCCGGCAACCGCGCGGTCGTCTGCGCGAGCGAAGTCCCCTGCGGACGGGCCGCGGAGAAGGCGATCGCAGCGATCGGCGGGACGCCGCACCCGATCAGCCGGGCGGTCGACGTGCGCGCAGCGCTCGGTTCAGTGACCTCCGGTGAGGCCAATGCCGCCCTCGTCTACGCCACCGACGCGAAGTCGGCGGGCGACAAGGTGGAGACGATCCCGATCCCCGACGCCCCGGTCAACAAGTACCCGGCTTCGGCGTTGACCGAGCAGGGGCAGTTGTTCGTCGATCTGCTGGCCGGGCCAGAAGGCCAGCAGATCTTCAAGGAAGCCGGATTCGGGCCCGCGTGACCCTGGGCCGACGTCGGATCAGCAGGCGTTCGCCGGCCGGGCAGACCGGCCGACCGTCGCCGGCCCTGACCGCCGTCGGCGTTGTCGGCCTCCTCGTTCTCCTCACGCCGCTGCTGGCCCTGGTCCTCACCGCGCCGTGGGACCGCATGGTCGGGTTGCTCACCGCACCGTCGGCGCGCTCGGCGCTGTGGCTCTCGCTCTGCTCGGCGACGTTGGCCACAGTCATCGCGACGGCGCTGGGTGTACCGCTGGCCGCGCTGCTGGCCGGTGGAATCCCCTCGGACCGGCTGCGGAGCGTTGTCCGCCTGGCGGTCCTGGTCCCGATGGTGCTGCCCCCGGTCGTCGTCGGTGCGGGTCTGCTGGCGGCGTTCGGGCGGCGGGCGCCGATCGGGTCGTTGCTCGACTCGTGGTTCGGATGGACCCCGACCTACACCTTTGCCGCCGTCGTGATGGCCCAACTCGTCGTCGCCATGCCGTTCCTGGTCATCAGCGTCGAATCCGCGATGCGCGCCCGCGACGTCGAGGCCGAGGAAGTGGCCTACACCCTCGGTGCCGGGCGTCTCACCACCTTCTGGCATGTGACCCTGCCCATGATCCGCACCGGAATCGGCGCCGGAGCACTGTTGTGTTTCGCGCGGTGCCTGGGGGAATTCGGTGCGACGGTGACTTTCGCCGGCAACGTTGAAGGGGTCACGCAGACCCTTCCGTTGGCCATCTACCTGGCACTAGTGCGCGACGACCAGTCTGCCGTGGCGATGTCGGTGGGCCTGGTCGTGGTGAGCGTGGTCATCCTCGTCGGGTTGCGCGGTCGATGGGTGCCGGGACTCTGGCCGGACCGCACAACGCGAAATCGCAGCACGTGAGGTTCTAGTTACGTTTCGGTGACTACCGGTTCCGCAGTTCGCAACAAGAAATCCATAGCGTCGCCCCCAACCAAACAGCTACGCGGTGGGAGGCAACGTGAAAGAGATACGCGAATACACGGACAAACAGATCCTGGCGGATTGGGACCCGGAGAACGCGGTCCAGTGGGACAACGGCGGATCGGCCATCGCCAAGCGCAACCTCATCTGGTCGGTGGCCGCCGAGCACGTCGGGTTCTCGGTGTGGTCGCTGTGGTCGGTCATGGTGCTGTTCATGCCCGCCGACGTCTACGGCCTGTCGGTCGGGGACAAGTTCCTGATCGGCGCGACGGCAACGCTGGTGGGATCGTTGCTGCGCTTCCCCTACACGATGGCGACGAGCCGCTTCGGTGGGCGCAACTGGACGGTGTTCTCCGCGTTCGTGCTGTGCATCCCGGTGGGCGCGACGATATGGATCCTGGCCAACCCCGGCCAGCCCCTGTGGCTGTACCTCCTGTGCGCGGCGCTCTGCGGCTTCGGCGGCGGTAACTTCGCGTCGTCGATGACCAACATCAACGCCTTCTACCCGCAACGCCTCAAGGGCTGGGCGCTGGGCCTCAACGCCGGCGGTGGCAACCTGGGCGTGCCCGCAGTCCAGCTGATCGGTCTGATGATGGTGGCCTGGCTCGGTGACGTAGCGCCGTACTGGGTCTGCGCGATCTACCTCTGCCTGCTCGTGCTCGCAGGTGTCGGCGCCGCCCTCAAGATGGACAATCTCGAGCTGGGCGTCGACGTCAAGGCCATGGGCCGCGCCTGTGGCAACCGCAACACGTGGATCATCGCGGCGCTCTACATCGCCACGTTCGGCTCGTTCATCGGCTACTCATTCGCCTTCGGCCAAGTGCTGGTCGGCTACTTCAAGGACCACGGGGACACGGCGCCGCAGGCGGCGCTGCACGCCGCACAGATCGCATTCGTCGGTCCGCTGCTGGGTTCGATCAGCCGGGTCTACGGCGGCAAGCTCGCCGACCGCATCGGCGGCAGCAAAGTCACCTTCGGCGTGTTCATCGGTATGACGGCGTCCTCGACGATCCTCATCTTCAGTGAGGGCTCCCTGGCCCTCTACATCGTCGGCTTCATCCTCCTGTTCATCCTGTCGGGCCTGGGCAACGGCTCGGTGTACAAAATGATCCCGTCGGTGTTCGACGCCGCCGCGCAGTCCAAGGGCTTCGCCACCGCGACCGAGCGCGCCGACTACTCGCGCCAGCTGACCGGCGCGGTCATCGGCATCGCCGGTGCCGTCGGCGGCCTGGGCGGCGTGGGGATCAACCTGGTCCTGCGGCAGTCCTACCTCAGCTCCGGTGCTGCCACCTCGGCGTTCATGGTGTTCGGTGTGGTGTATGTCCTCGCTGCCATCACGACCTGGGCGGTGTACATCCGGATGCCGCGGTCCGCGGCACCCACGACGGCCGTCGCCGACGTGCCCGAGTCGTCCACCGCCGCTTCGGCGAAGGTTTCTGAGAGAATGGGGTAATGATCGCCAACGCAACCACCAGGTCCGAGGGCCTGACCGGATTCACCGTTGCGATCACCGCGGCCCGTCGCGCAGACGAGTTCGCCATGCTCCTCCAACGCCGGGGCGCTCACACGTTGAGCGCCCCGGCGATGGCGATCATCCCGCTCGCCGATGACGTGGCCCTGCGAGCTGCCACCGATGACCTGATCGCCACCGCCCCGGACCTGCTGATCGCCACCACCGGCATCGGGTTCCGCGGCTGGGTGGAGGCCACCGAGGAATGGGGCCTTACCCCAGCCCTGATGGACCAGCTCGCCACCACACGGGTCATCTCGCGGGGCCCGAAGGCCACTGGTGCCCTGCGTGCCGCCGGACTCCGCGAGGAGTGGTCGCCGGAGTCGGAGTCGAGCGTCGAAGTCCTCGCCCACCTGCCCGAGGACCTGTCGGGCCAGCGTGTGGCCGTGCAGCTGCACGGCGCGACCGACGATTGGGATCCCAATCCCGGCTTCCTTGCCGAGCTGCACCGCCGCGGGGCCGATGTCGTCGGCGTCCCCGTCTACCGCTGGACCGGTCCGGCCGACCAGGACCGCTTCGATCAGCTGCTGGCCGAGATCGCGGCCGTCCGCGTCGACGCCGCTGCGTTCACCTCGGCCCCAGCGGTCGCGGCCATGCTGGAGCGGGCCAAGGAGGTCGGCAGCTACGACAACCTGATCGAGGCCCTGCGCGGCCCGGTCGTGCCCTATTGCGTCGGGCCGGTCACCGCGCGTCCGCTCGACGACGTCGGTGTGCCCAGCGTTGCCCCGGAACGCATGCGGCTGGGCGCGTTGGCCAGGCTGATCGGTGACGATCTGCCCGCGCGGCGGCCCGATCTCGCCGTCGGCGGGCACTCCGTCGGCGTGCGTGCCAACTCGATCGTCGTCGACGGCGAGGTCCGTGATGTGTCCCCGTCGGGGATGGCCCTGATGCACGCGCTCGCCGCCAACCCGGGCGAGGTGGTGTCCCGGGAGCACCTGCTGCGGTTGCTGCCCGTAGCGGGGGCCGATGCCCATGCGGTGGAGGTGGCGATCGGCCGCCTGCGCTCGGCCCTGGGCGCACGCGAACTCATCGTCACCGTCGTCAAGCGTGGCTACCGACTCGCCGTCGACTGACCCATAGAATCGGGCGCATGTCCCTGAAGAGCCAGCGCGAGCTGCTCCTCGCCTGCCTGTTGGCCGCTACGGCCGGCTATGTCGACGCCGTCGGCTTCCTCGATCTGGGCGGCTTCTTCGTGTCCTTCATGAGCGGTAACACGACGCGGATGGCGGCCGAGACCACGACCTCGCACATCACGGGTGCGGGCAAAGCCTTCGGGCTCATCGGACTGTTCTTCGTGGGTACTGTCGCGGGCGGGTTGTTGGCGCACTACCGCGACGGCCGGGTCAGCGTGCTGGTGGGGACGTCGACGCTCGTCGGAATCGCGGCGATCGCCTCGACCCAGCCCTGGCTCCCGGTGCCCGCGGTACTGATCGCGGCCGTCGCGATGGGAATGCTGAACGCGACCTTCGTGCACGACGGACAGGTGTCGGTGCCTGTGACATACGTGACCGGATCAATTGTGAAGGCCGGCCACCAGGTGGCCAACGCACTGCTTGGCGGCCCGCGTTGGGACTGGGTGCGTCCGGCGTTGATCTGGGCGGCACTGGCCTGCGGGGCCCTGCTGGGCGGCGCGCTCTACTCGGCGATGGGTGGCATGCCCGCGCTGTGGCCGGCATTGTCGGCACTGGTCGCGCTGACCCTCATCACCTGGCGGGTACGACGCTCCGATGCGATCCCGGCCGCGACAGCGGATCCGGCGACATAACCGCGGACTCCGCCCGACGGCACGCCAGCTCGACGACGCCCCGGTGCAGCCCCAACGGAGCGGCGACGATATCGGCGCCCACGTCGTGCAGGCGTCGCGCGAACAGGCCGTCGGCCAACAGGTAGGCGGCCACGGCAACCCGGCTGCCCGGCCGCGACTGGGCGCGCGCTACCGCGACGACGTCGGCCACCGGGGGATAGCCCGAGCCGTCGGCGGCGGGGATCACGAAGCCGATGCGGACCGGTGCGCCGACGCGCTGCGAGAGCAACCGCCCCATTGCTGCGACGTCGCCCTGTGCGCGCAGGTCGCGCGATCCGGCCGCGGCCATCACGACCTCGTCGCCGGGCTGCCAGCCGGCCACCAGCAGGCGGGCGACCATTGCGTCGGCCAGCGCGGCGTCTGGTCCCAGTGGTGCCGACAGGAGAGTGGGCCGCGGCGTCTGGTGCAGGTAGTGCGGAAGGTCGGAGTGCACGTGGTAGCCGCTGGCGAGGAAGGCGGGGACGACGCGGACCGGATCGGTACCGCGGATACCGCTGATCGCCTCGGCCGGATCGGGCCCCAGGACGTCGACGAAGCCGACGCGGACCTCGTCGCGCAACCGCTGCGACATGGCGTGCGCGAGGTCGCCGATCATGGCCACGCCGCGCGGGTTGCGGGTGCCGTGCGCGACGAGCAGGGTGGTCATGACGCGCTCGCGACCCTGCGCCCGAAGCCGTCGGGACGGTAGCCGAACGAGATCTCCGGCGAGTTCGCGACGAAGACGGTGCCGTCGAGGCCGATGCGGGTGGCGTATACCGGGATGCTGATGCCCTCGGCGTCGAGGCAGCGCCCGTCGATCAGGCTGAACGCCTGCTTCTTCAGCGGGCTCTGCACGGTCGGGAAGCCGTGGCGGTCGCCGACGATGCCGCGCGACATCACTGCGGCCCGGCCGATCGGGTCGATGTTGCCGATGGCGCGGATGCTGTCGTCGGCGAGCCGGAACAGGGCCACCTGCGCGTTGTCGGGCAGTAGGACGGCCACACCGCGCAACGGCATCAACCGCTCGAGCGGGCACGCCGCCGTCCAGTCGCGGGTCCAGCGGTGGAGGTCGAAGTTGAGAGTCATGGGCTGTTCTCCTGTTACTTCCTGGCTTTGCGGATCTACTTCTGGCTGACGGGCATCGCCGGGGTGCCCAGCAACACGGGGACCTTGCGGCCGTTGTTCTCGCCGAAGCTCACCGTCGGGTCCGGCGTACCGGGGGCGTTGACGAAGGACACGAAGCGCGACAGCTTGTCCGGGTCGTCCAGGACGCCCTTCCACTCGCACGAGTAGCCCTCGACGTGGCGGGCCATCGCCTCCTCGAAATCGTGGGCCAGGCCGAGGCTGTCGTCGACGACGACCTCGCGGATATGGTCGAGCCCACCCTCGATGCGCTCCATCCACGGCGCGGTGCGCTCGAGGCGCTCGGCGGTGCGGATGTAGTACATGAGGTAGCGGTCGATGTAGCGGATCAGCGTCTCGGTGTCGAGGTCGCCGGCCAGCAGTTGCGCGTGGCGCGGGGTCATGCCGCCGTTGCCGCTGACGTAGAGGTTCCACCCCTTGTCGGTGGCGATCACGCCGACGTCCTTGCCGCGGGCCTCAGCGCACTCACGGGCACAGCCCGAGACACCCATCTTGATCTTGTGGGGCGAGCGCAGACCGCGGTAGCGCAGCTCCAGGTCGATCGCGAGCTGGACCGAGTCCTGCTGGCCGTAGCGGCACCAGTCCGACCCGACGCAGCTCTTCACGGTGCGCAGCGACTTACCGTAGGCCTGGCCGGATTCCATCCCGCCGTCGACGAGGCGTCGCCAGATCTCCGGCAACTGGTCGACCGTGGCACCGAACATGTCGATGCGCTGGCCGCCGGTGATCTTCGTGTAGAGACCGAAGTCCTTGGCGATCTGGCCGATCAGGATCAGGTGCTCGGGGGTGATGTCGCCGCCGGGCACGCGCGGCACCACCGAGTAGGTGCCATTGCGCTGGATGTTGGCCAGGAAGTGGTCGTTGCTGTCCTGCAGCGACGCCTGTTCGCCCGACAGGATGTGGTCGGAACTGGTCGAGGCCAGGATCGACGCGACGGTCGGCTTGCAGATGTCGCAGCCGGTGCCGGTGCCGAAGCGGGCGATCAGGCCTGTGAAGGTCCGGATGCCACTGGCCTGGACGAGTTCGAACAGTTCGGCGCGCGAGGCCTCGAAGTGCTCGCACAACGCCGTGCTGAGCTCCACGCCCGAGGCGTCGAGCACCTGCGACAGCAGCGGGACACAGGAGCCACACGCGGTGCCGGCACCGGTGCACTTCTTCAGATCGGCCACCGTGCAGGCGCCGTTCTCGATCGCCGAGCACAACGTGCCCTTGGAGACGTCGTTGCAGGAGCAGATTTGTGCGTCGTCGCCGAGTGCACCCACACCGATCGCGGGGGCGCCGTCGGTGGCTGGCGAGATGAGGCTGACCGGGTCACCGGGCAGCGACTGCCCGACGAGGGGGCGCAGCAGTCCGTAGGAGCTGGCGTCGCCGACGAGGATGCCGCCCAGCAGGGTCGAGGCGTCGTCGGAGAGGACCAGCTTTGAGTAAGTGCCGTTGATCGGGTCGGACACGACGACGTTGAGCGCGCCGGGGGTCCGGCCGTGCGCGTCGCCGAAGCTGGCGACGTCGACGCCGAGCAGCTTCAGCTTCGTCGAGAGGTCGGCCCCGGGGAACTCCGCGTCGCCTGCCAGCAGGCGGTCGGCGACCACCTCGGCGGTCGCATAGCCCGGTCCGACAAGGCCGTAGCAGACGCCCTCGATGGCCGCGACCTCACCGATCGCGTAGATCGCGGGATCCGACGTCACACAGCCGAGGTCGGTCAGGATTCCGCCGCGCTCGGCGAGCTCCAACTCGGCGAGTCGGCCCAGTTCGTCGCGCGGCCGGACGCCGGCGGCGAAGACGAGCAGGGCTGCGTCGACGACGGTGTCCTCGCCAAGCGTGACCCGGAGGACACCGTCGACGAGCGCCTCGATGTTCGACGTGCCGACCCCCAGCGACACGTCGATACCGAGCTCGCCCACCATGCGGGCAAGATGTTCACCGCCGGCCTCGTCGACCTGTTGCGGCATGAGTCGTGGGTTGTACTCGACGACGTGCGGGCGCAGGCCGAGCTGGCGCAGCGCGTTGGCCGCCTCCAGGCCCAGCAGGCCGCCGCCGACGACGATGCCGACGGCGCCGGGATCCTTCTCCAGGGCGCGCTGCGCGTCGCCGCGGATGTCGTCGAGGTCGTCCAGCGTGCGGTACACGTGGCAACCGGCGCTGTCATGGCCGGGGACCGGCGGTACGAAGGCATACGATCCGGTCGCCAAGACGAGGGCGTCGTAGGCGACGCTGTCGCCGTCGGCGAGGGTGACGGTCCGCGCGTCGCGGTCGATGGCGGTGACGGCGTTGCCCAGGCGCAGTTCCACCTGCGTGTCACCGGCGTAGTCGTTGCCGGCCAGGGCCAGCGACGAGCGCTCCCACGTCCCGACATAGTTGGACAGGCCGACGCGGTCGTACGCGGCGTCGGATTCCTCGCCGAGCACGATGACGCGCCAGGTGTTCTCGGTGTCGCGGGTGCGCAACGCTTCGACGAAACGGTGGCCCACCATTCCGTGGCCGACGACGACTACGGTCTGGGGTGCTGTGGGCTGGGGTGCCATCTGGTTCCTCCTTGACGACGTTGAATCCCAAGGTAGAAACGCGGTGTTGCGCGACGTTGGCCGTTAAGTTTCGCGTCTGTTCGCAACAGCGCACATCTGACACGGTTGCGATGTGAGGCCCTTAGAGCAGGCGGAGAGCCCCGTCGTACCCGGCCGGGGCGAGTAGCGCCAGGGCGTGCGCGCCGATGAGAGACCGCAGGTCAGCGGTGGATTTCACCGGTCTTCCGACCCATCCGGACGCGTTGGGGTGGACTGGGACGATGCGCCACAACTGCGGGTGGGACAGCTCGGTGGCGTTGGTCACTGTGATCTGTTCGACCCCGTCGGGGCGGGCCTGGAGCACCACACGGCGAATCACTGGGGCGCACAGAGCCGCACCGCAGAGCGCGGCGACCGGGTTGCCGCCCAGACCCAGCAGGACGCCGCCGTCGGGCAGTGCCGCGATGAGCAGCGAACCGCCCGGGCGCACGTCGATGCCGTCGAGCAGGACCGTCGCGCCGACATCGGATAGGGCCGTGCGCAGCAGGTCCGCGCTGCCCCGTCCGGTCGCGCCGATCACGACGACCACCTCGCCCGGTGCGCGGTCGGGTCCGATGGCAGTCTGCAGTGCTGCCGTCGCGTCGGGCAGGTGGGCGCCGGGACTCACCTGAGCACCGAGGCGCCTTAGCACTTCGCGCACCGGCAGCGACGCGGTGTCGGCGATTCCCGACGACCCTGCCGAGCCGACCTCGTCGCCGGAGGAGTGGACCACGGCGCGCAGCGGGCCGCGCACCGAAAGTCGCACCACCCCGGCTGCCTTCGCGGTGCCGATGACCGCTGCGTCCACGACGGTCCCCGCCTCGGCGAGTTCGTCACCGACGGCCCACGACTCGCCGCGTCGGCGAGTGTCGTCGCGGCCGACGCTCGTCTCGGTGACGTGTCCGTCGTCAAGCACACTGGTCTCCTCGACGCGGAGAACGCGGTCGGCACCCGGTGGCAGGGGGGCGCCCGTCGCGATCAGCGCGGCGGTCCCGGCGGCATCCAACGGCTCGCCCGCATGCCCAGCGCGCACCGGTGCTCCGACGATCCGCCACGGCGCGGGGCCGCGCACCGCGTAGCCGTCCATCGCCGCGGTGTCGAAGGCGGGGAAGGGGGTCGTGGCCACCAGCGGGACGGCCAAGACGGTGCCGAGCGCGTCCTCGACGTCGACGGTGTGTGCTGCCACCAAGTGCAGCGGTGCCAGTGCATCGGCGACGCGCTGCAGCGGTGTGATGCGCAGGCGTGCCTGTGCGAGGTCCTCGAGAGTGTCGATGTCGTCGGTGTCGGCCAGCGGAACCGCGAGTACGCCCCCGGGGACCAGTGAGCGCATGGACGCGTCCGCGGTACTCAACGCAGTGCGCAGCGCGTCCGCGCGCCACACGCCGAGCAAATACTGGGTGTGCCCGGCCTCGTCGACGGCCAGCGCCACCGGGGCGTCCACCGCGCGGCGGCGTGCCGCGAGCTCGCCGACCTGATCGGCGGAGACGAACGGCAGGTCGGCGGCGAGGACTGCGATTTCGCGGCCGTCGGGGAGGGGCCCCAGCGCGGCGAGACCGGCGGCGACGGCCGCGACCGGACCGGCGAACGGCGGATCCTCGCGGGCCGTGATGACCTCGGCGGGCAGGTCGCGGTCGGGGCCGACCACGACTATCCGCTGGGCGCCCGACACCGCCGCCAGAGCGAGGTCGATGAGGCGCCGACCGCCGATCAGGCTCGACGGTTTGTCGGCTCCGGCCAGGCGTCGCGCCCGACCACCGGCGAGGATGACGGCGTCGAAGTCCACGGTGTCACCGTACAAGCGGCGGCTGTGCGGGTGGCCGCTAATAGACGTCGCGGACGTAGCGCTCGTCCGCGGCGAGTGCGGCCAGGTACGACTCCGCCATGTGCGGCGACATCCGGCCTTGTTCGGCGACGATCTCACGCAGCGCGTCGTCGACGTCGACGGCCATCTTGTCGGCGTCGCCGCACACGTAGACGTGGGCACCGCGGTGGATCCAATCCCAGATCTCGGCGGCGTTGGCGCGCATCCGGTCCTGGACGTAGACCTTCTCCTCCTGGTCGCGCGAGAAGGCGAGGTCGAGCCGGGTGAGCACACCTGACTCGTTCATCTCGGTGAGCTCATCGCGGTAGAGGAAGTCGGTGGCCTCATGCCGGTCCCCGAAGAACAGCCAGTTCTCGCCGGTAGCCCCGGTACGTGCCCGGTCGTGCAAGAAGCCGCGGAACGGGGCGACGCCGGTGCCGGGGCCGATCATGATCATCGGCGCCGCGCCGTCGGCCGGCGGGCCGAACCGGGCGTTGGGCGCGATGAAGATCCGCATCGGCGTCCCGGTTTCGGCGTCCGCGAGGAATGTCGAACAGACACCGTGGCGCGGAGCGCCCCCTGTGGCACCGTGGCGCTGCGCTTGCGTATGGAACCGCACCGCTGACACGGTGACCTCCACTCGCCCCGGATCGACCAGTGGCGACGACGAGATCGAGTACAGCCGCGGAGCCAGCGGTTTGAGCACGGCGAGCCAGTCCTGCACCGATCCGGTCACCGGGAACTCGGTGACGATGTCGATCGCCTGGCGGCCCCACGACCAGGCACGCAGGTCCGCGGGGTGGCCGGCCAGGTCGTCGAAACCCTGGTCGGGGTGGTGGGAATGCAGCCAGCGCAGCAGGTCCGGGGTGATCCGGGTGATGTCGAAGTGGTCGGTGAGGGCGTCGACGAGAGGGCGCGTCTCGCCCTTGACGGTGATCTGCTCGTCGGCGTCGAGTCCGGTGCGCGCCAGCCACTCCTCGACCAGCGCGGGTCGGTTGGTCGGCCACACGCCCAGCGCATCGCCGGCGTTGTAGGAAAGCGTTCCCTCGGGCAGGGCGAACGCGAACCGACGGACCTCCTTGGCGGATTCCTCGGCGGTGAGTCGCGTGTTGTCGATGAGTTCGGTGGCCAGCGGATTCTTCCGCGAGTACGTGACCGGTGCCGGCTCATCCGACGGGTCCGGGGCCCCCGCCGTGG
Organism: uncultured Gordonia sp.; assembly: GCA_964630585.1. Classification (GTDB taxonomy): domain Bacteria; phylum Actinomycetota; class Actinomycetes; order Mycobacteriales; family Mycobacteriaceae; genus Gordonia. The sequence continues at coordinate 16,355 of CAZVVS010000010.1, read as the reverse complement.
CAGCACTGATGGTCGGCTCGCCGGACCCGTCGCCGACGGCCGCCAGCGCTGCCAACGCCTTGGCCTGCCACTGCGCGGCATGGTCCTCGTAGTCGGGTTCGCACGAAACGCGGTCGCTGATGCGGGTGGCGCCGAGGTCGTGCAGGCGGGCGTCGAGCTTGCGAGCGAACCCGCAGAAGTCGGCGTAAGAGGAGTCGCCGAACCCCAGCACCGAGTACCGCAGGTCGGACAGGGCGTCGTCGGGCTCCACCTTGGCCAGCGAATCCCACAGCGCCACACCGGAATCCGGGGCGTCGCCGTCGCCGGTGGAGGCGACGACGAACAGCACGTCGCCGGTCAGCGATTCGACCGAGACCTGATCGGCGCTGGCCTCGTCGACGGCGAACCCAGCCGCACCCAGCGCTGCGGTCAGAGCCGGGATGTACTCCTCGACGGTGCCGGTCTGCGACGACCAGACGACGCGCACGGTGCGCTGACCCGGGCCGGTGTCGACGGGGGTGTCGCCGCCGCTTCCGCCCGTGGTGACGGTGACCGCGGTGCCGGTCGCGACTAGGGGAACGCGCGAGTAGACCCCGGCCAGCACGCCGTCGATCCAGGCCCGTGATGCCGGCGAGAGCGGCGCGTGCGACGGCACCGTCGGGACGTCGCCGTCGGGCGGGCTGGTCCGCAGCCCGGCGAGCAGGCCGGTCAGATAGGCGCGCTCGGACTCGGCCAGGGTGACCGGTGCTTGTGCCTGGTCGCCGAAGGCGGAGGCGAGCAGGGCGACGGAATCAGTGGACACAGGGTCTCCTGGTTGATCGGTGACCGGTGCGGGCGACAATGCCACCGCGCAGGCCTTGAACTCCGGCTGGAGTGAGTCGGGGTCGACGGCGTCGTTGGTGACGGCGTTGATCGCCAGGTCGGCGCCGGACGCGTCGGCGAAATGCATGGGGACGAAGCAGGTGCCGACGGTGATGCGGTCGGTGACCACGGCGGGGGCGAAGGCCTTGCCGCGGCGCGAGACGATCTCGACGCGATCACCGTCGGTGATGCCGAGGTTGTCGGCATCGACGGGGTTGATCTCGATGAACGTCGACGGGTTGAGCTTCATGAGCTTGGCGACCTTGCGGGTCTTGGTCATCGTGTGCCACTGGTGGGGGAGGCGCCCGGTGGTCAGCGTCAGTGGGAAATCGTCGTCGGGGAGCTCGGCCGGCGGCAGGTAGGGCCGGGCGAAGAACTGGGCGCGGCGCGTCGGCGTCGCGAAGGCCAGCCGCGGGGTGTGGCCGTCCTCGTCGACGAACAGCGTCTGGCTGATGCCGTCGTTGAGGTAGCGGATCGGGTTGCGGTCATCCCCGCCCGGCGGGACCGGCCACTGCACCGGCCCGTTGCGCAGGCGTTTGTAGTCGACGCCGCGCAGGTCCCAACCGGTGCGCGGGTTGTGGAAGCGGGTGATCTCGTCGAAGACGGCGGCCGCGTCAGGGAAGTCGAATCCCTCGGTGAATCCCATCGCCTGGGCGATTTTGCAGATCAGCAACCAGTCGGGCATCGCCTGGCCGGGCGAGCGCAGCAGGGGAGCGGTGAGGGTGAGGTTGCGTTCGGAGTTGATCATCACGCCCTCGGACTCCGACCACAGCGACGCCGGTAGGACGACGTCGGCGTACTCCGCCGTCTCGACCCCGCTGAACGCGTCCTGCACGACGACGAACTCCGCGTTTTCCAAACCGCTGATCACGTTGGTGCGGTTGGCCATCGACGCGACCGGATTGGTGCAGATCACCCACACGGCTTTGATCCGGCCGTCGGCCAGCGACTCGAACATGTCGACGGTGCCGCCGCCGAGATTGGTGTGCAGGGTGCCTTCCGGTACGCCCCAGATCTCTTCCACCTCGGCGCGCTGAGCGGGATCGAGCACCGCTCGTTGGCCGGGCAGGCCCGGTCCCATATAGCCCATCTCGCGCCCGCCCATCGCGTTGGGCTGGCCGGTCAGTGAGAAGGGGCCGCTGCCGGTGCGGCAGATCGCGCCGGTCGCCAGGTGCAGATTGCAGATCGCGTTGGTGTGCCAGGTGCCGTGGATGGACTGGTTGAGGCCCATCGTCCACAGGGTCACCCAGTTCTGGGCGGCGCCGATCCACGCAGCGGCCTGCCGCAGATCTGCCTCGTCGACGCCGGTGATCGTCGCGACGCGATCGGCGGTGTAATCGGCGAGGTGGTCGACCATCACGTCCCAGCCGTTGGTGTGCTCGGCGATGAACTCCTCGTCGATGTGCCCGGCGTCGACGATGAGCTTGAGCAGGCCGTTGAGCAGCGCCATATCGGTGCCCGGGCGCACGGGCAGGTAGAGGTCGGCCTTGGCGGCGGTTGCCGTGCGACGGGGGTCGACGACGATGAGCTTGGCCCCCTCCTTGACCCGGTCCATCATCCGCAGGAACAGGATCGGGTGGCAGTCGGCCATGTTGGCGCCGGTCACCAGGAACACGTCGGCATGGTCGAGGTCCTCGTAGCTGCCGGGCGGGCCGTCGGCACCCAGGGACTGCTTGTAGCCGGTGCCCGCGCTGGCCATGCACAGGCGCGAGTTGGACTCGATGAGGTTGGTGCGGAAGTAGCCCTTGCACAGCTTGTTCGACAGGTACTGGGCCTCCAGGGACATCTGACCCGACACGTAGAACGCCACCGCGTCGTCGCCGTGGTGTTCCCGTAGTTCGACGAAGCGTTTGGCGACTTCGGCGATGGCGTCGTCGACGTCGATCGGGCGCTGCTCGTCGTCGCGGGTCGGGCGCCACAGGGCAGTGGTGAGCCGGCCGGGTGCGTTGAGCATGTCCGCGGTGGTGTTGCCCTTGGTGCAGAGTCGGCCGAAATTGGCCGGGTGCTTGGGGCTGCCCTTGGCGCTTGCGACGGTGTCGGGGTCGCCATCCTTGACGCTCAGGGTGAGGCCGCACCCGACGCCGCAATAGCCGCAGACGGTGTCCACGGTCGACGGCAGGGCGGGCGCGCTCATGGCAACCATGGTCGCGATACCGCGTTTCACGGTGGTCGGCCCGGTGTAACGCGGTCGTCAACTGGTTCTCACAGTGGCGAGTGTGCGGCTGTGAGAGTAGCTCTGACCTGCGTCGTTACCTTGGTTGCGCGGGAGTGAGGCGGATCACGACAGCCTTGGAGGCCGGTGTGTTGCTTTCGAGGGCGACGCTGTCGAGAGGGACCAGGACGTTGGCTTCGGGGAAGTATGCGGCCGCACAGCCACGGGCCGTGGGGAAGGCCACCGTGCGCAGGCCGTGCAGGACGCGGTCGGGTTCGCCGGGCCACTCGCTGTGGACATCCACCTGCTGCCCGTCGGCCAGTCCGAGCGCTGCGAGGTCGTCGGGGTGGACGAAGATGACGTGGCGCCCCTTCTTGATGCCGCGATAGCGGTCGTTGAGGCTGTAGATGGTGGTGTTGAACTGGTCGTGGCTGCGCACGGTCTGCAGCAGGAGCCGGCCCGGCGGGCAGTCGACCGGCTCCAACTCGTTCACCGTGATACGGGCCCGCCCGGTCTCGGTGTCGAAGCGGCGTTCGTCGCGCGGACCGTTCGGGAGGACGAAGCCGCCGCTGCGCCGCGTCTTGGCGTTGAAGTCCTCGCATCCGGGCACCACGCGTGAGATGTGATCGCGGATGAGGTCGTAGTCGTCGCGCAACTTCTCCCAATGGATGCCGTGCCGGTCGCCGAACGTGGCGTGCGCGATCCCTGCCACGACAGCCACCTCGGAGCGGACGCTGTCGGTGACCGGTGGAATCGCCCCGTGGGAGGCGTGTACCGCGCACACCGAGTCCTCGACGGTGACGTACTGGGGGCCGGACGCTTGCAGGTCGACCTCAGTGCGTCCGAGTACCGGCAAGATCAGCGCCTCGCGCCCGGTGACGACGTGGGACCGGTTGAGCTTGGTGGACAGCTGAACGCTCAGCTCGGCAGTGCGCATGGCGGCCTCGGCGAGGCGGGAGTCGGAAATCGCACCCAGCAGGTTGCCGCCGAGGGCCACCCAGACCTTCAGTCTTCCCGCGGCCAGCGCCCGGATCCCGTCGACGGCGTCGACGCCGTGTTTGCGCGGCGGGTCGAAGTGGAATTCGTCGCCCAGCGCGTCGAGGAAGGAGTCGGGCATCTTCTCCCACACGCCCATCGTGCGGTCGCCCTGGACGTTGCTGTGCCCGCGGATCGGGGAAGCTCCGGCACCTGGTCGGCCGATGTTGCCGCGCAATAGCAGTAGGTTGACGATCTCCTTGATCGTGTCGACGGCCTTGCGGTGCTGCGTGATCCCCATCGCCCAGCAGATGATGACCCGGTCGGCGTTGAGATAGCGGTCGGCGAGTTCGTCGATCTCGGCTTGGGGCACCGCGGTCGCCTGTTCCACGGCTCGTTCGTCCAGGCCGCCCAGGTGCGCGGCGAATGCCTCGAACCCATCGCAGTACTCGTCGATGAAGTCATGGTCGAGCATGGTCCCCGGATTGCGTGCCTCCGCGTCGAGCACGCGTTTGCTCACCGCTTGCAGCAGGGCCATGTCACCGCCGATGCGGATCTGGATGAACTGATCGGCCAGCCGCACCGCCTTGCCCAGGTAGCCGCGGGCCGTCTGGGGGTTCTTGTAGCCGATGAGCCCCGCCTCGGGCAGCGGGTTCACCGCGACGATCTGCGCGCCGTTTGCTTTGGCCTCCTGCAGCGCCGTCAGCATCCGCGGGTGATTGGTTCCCGGGTTCTGGCCCATGATGATGATCAGGTCGGACTTCGCGAAGTCGTCGTAGGAGATGGTCGACTTGCCGATGCCGACGGTCTGGCTCATCGCGGTGCCCGTCGACTCGTGGCACATGTTGGAGCAGTCCGGCAGGTTGTTGGTGCCCAGTACGCGTGCGGCGAGCTGGTACAGGAATGCGGCCTCGTTGGACGCACGTCCGCTGGTGTAGAAGGCGGCCTCGTTCGGGTCGTCGAGTGCGTTGAGGTGCGCGGCCACCAGCGCGAATGCCTCGTCCCATCCGATCGGTTCGTAGTGGTCGGAGTCGGCCGCCTTGTAGACCGGCTCGACGATCCGTCCCTGCTGGCCCAGCCAGTACTCGCTCTTGTCGCCCAGTGACGTCAACGAGTGTGTGCGCCAGAAATCGCGGCCGATGACCAGCGGCGTCGCCTCCCATGTGACCGCCTTGGCGCCGTTCTCGCAGAATTCAGCCATCTTGCGGTGGCCCGGGTCCGGCCAGGCGCAACTCATGCAGTCGAAACCCTCGCGCTGATTGATCTTCGTCATCAACCGGACGGTCCGCGCGAGTCCCATCTCTTCGATTGCCGGGCGCATCGAGTGGTAGACGCCGCCGAGGCCGGCGGCGAACTCTTTGGGTGTCGCCACCGTGAGGTCCGCGTCGGTGAAGTCCTGTTCTGGCGGCTTGTGGGTCATTGTTGGATCGCCTCCTCGGCTTGGCTCGCCGGTTCGGCGGCCTCGTAACTGTCGACGGTCTCGAGCCGGTCGGGCCGGCTGTAGGCGACCATTGAATCGCCGCGCAGAAAGCCGACGAGGGTGAGCCCGGCGGCCTCGGCCAATTCGACGGCCAGCGACGAAGGGGCCGATACCGCCGCGAGCAGTGGGATCCCGGCCATGACGGCTTTCTGCGCGAGTTCGAAACCGGCGCGACCCGATACGAGCAGCACCGCGCCGCGGAGAGGAAGGCGGCCGTTCAGTACGGCCCAGCCGACGACCTTGTCGACGGCGTTGTGGCGACCGATGTCCTCGCGGATCACCAGCATCTCGCCCGTCTCGCCGTCGAAGAGCGCGGCGGCGTGCAGCCCGCCGGTGCGGTCGAACGCGGTTTGCGCCGAGCGCAGGACATCGGGGAAACCGGCCAGGACCTTGGGGGACAGGCGCAGCGGATCGTCGTCGACGCCGAAGCGGGATTCGGTGGCCACCGCGTCGATGCTGGTCTTGCCGCACACCCCGCACGAGCTGGTCATCGTGAAATTGCGCTCGATTCCCGCGCTCGGAGGTGCGACATGATCGGCGAGGAAGACGTCGACCACATTGCCGGCCTCAGGTCCGTCAGACCCGGGGCAGTGGCGGGCCGTGCGGATGTCGTCGGCGTCATGGACCACGCCTTCGGAGACGAGGAACCCGGCGGCGAGCTCGACGTCGTGGCCGGGTGTGCGCATCGTGACGGTCAGGGCCCGCCCGTCGACGCGGATTTCCAGCGGTTCCTCGGCGGCGACGAAGTCGGCGCGCTCGGCAACTGGCTGTCCGACCCGCACGCGGGTCACACGTCGTCGAACGGTGATGTGGGCCACGCAGTCCAGTATCGACCATTCCGGGCTGTGTCGGTAGGTCGAGGCGGCTGTGCACCGGCCGGAGGCCGAGAACGATGTAACGGCGCCCCCGGCAGGACTCGAACCTGCGGCCTGCCGATTAGAAGTCGGCTGCTCTATCCAACTGAGCTACGGAGGCTGACGGCACGAGGGCCGTGGCGAGTATATCCGGCAGAGGCAGTGGCTCCGGCGCTCACTAGGCTGAGGGCATGACGGCCCACGACGAGATGGACGACCGCAGCCCGGTCGTCCGCGCACTCGCGACGATCCTCGGCGTCGTCGCCGCCGGTGTCGCCGTCGCGGTGTTCGCTCCGTCGGCGCCGACCGCCCGCGCACTGCTGGGCCTGCGCGACCCCGGCGACATCACCACCTATGGCGGACCGGCCGTCACCGCGGTCGGGTACACCGTGGTGGCGCTGGCGGTCGGGTCGGTCCTGTTCGCGGCGTTCTTCGTACCGCCGCAGACCGACGGCCTGCTCGACATCGGCGGCTATCGCGCATTGCGGTGGGCGGCGACGTTCTTCGGTGTGTGGGTCGTGTGCTCGGTCGCGATGATCGTGCTCTCGGTATCCAACCTGGTCGGCAAGCCGGTCCGCGAACTGCTGACCTCGGGGGACTTCTTCACCGCCTATTCGACGGTCTCCGACGCGCGCACCTGGACCGTGACCGCCGCGTTCGCGCTCGTCGCGACGCTGTTCGCGCGGTTCGGCATGCATTGGGGCTACGTGTTCGGGGCGCTGCTATTCGGCGTGCTCTCGCTGATGCCGCTGGCGCTGGCCGGGCACTCCGCGGCCGGCGGCTCGCACGACATTGCGGCCAACAGCCTGATCTTGCACATCGTCGCCGCGGTGGCGTGGTTCGGCGGACTGTTCGCCGTCGTCGTCTACGCGCTCGCGGGCGGCCACTGGCGCGCACTGGCCGTGCGGCGCTTCTCCCGGACGGCGTTCTGGCTGATCCTCGTCGTCGGCGTGTCCGGTGTGATCAACGCGGCCGTGCGCGTGCCCGCCGCCGACCTGTTCACCAGCACCTACGGTCTCATCGTCGTCGCCAAGGTCGTCGCACTGGTGGTGTTGGGCCTGCTGGGCGCGGTGCACCGGCGGCGCACGGTCGCCCAGATCGCCGACGACGATGATCCGCCGCGGTCGTTGTTCGTGCGCTTCGGGCTCGTCGAGTTGGTCGTCTTTGCGATCACCTATGGGATCGCGGTGGCGCTGTCGCACACACCACCGCCGCCGGGGAGCAGCCCAGCCGAGATCACGCCGATGGAGGAGGCGCTCGGCTATCGCCTCGACGGCCCGCCGACGCTGGCCCGCCTCGCATTCGATTGGCGCTTCGACCTGATCTTCGGTACGGCGGCCATCGTCGCATGTGTCGTCTACCTGCGCGGGGTGTGGCGGCTGCACAAGCGCGGCGACGCATGGCCGGTCGGCCGGACGGTGTCGTGGGTGCTGGGGTGCGCGGCGCTGCTGGTCGCGACCTCGTCGGGGCTCGGGCGCTATGCGCCGGCGATGTTCTCCATCCACATGATCAACCACATGATGCTCTCGATGCTGGTGCCGGTGCTGCTGGTGCTCGGTGGGCCGATCACGCTGGCGCTGCGGGCACTGCCGGTCGCCGGGCGCGACAACCCGCCGGGACCGCGCGAGTGGGTGCAGTACGGCGTGAACAGCCCCGTGGCCCGTGTTCTGGGATTCCCTGCGGTCGCCATCGTCATGTTCGTCGGAAGCTTCTATGTGCTGTACCTCGGTGGTCTCTTCGGCACCGTCGTCAAGTACCACGGCGCCCACCTGCTGATGAACTTCCACTTCCTGCTGGCGGGCTATCTGTTCTATTGGACCGTCATCGGCGTCGACCATGCGCCGTACCGGCTGTCGCCTCTGGGCAAGCTCGGCGTCGTGTGGGGCACGCTGCCGCTGCATGCGTTCTTCGGGGTGGCACTGATGATGACGTCGGGGATCATCGCAGCGACGTACTACCGCGGGCTCATGCTGCCGTGGAACACCGACCTCGCCGCGGATCAGCGCGTTGGCGGGGGGATCGCGTGGGCGGCCGGCGAGATCCCGCTGGTCCTCGTGATGGTCGCGCTGCTGTTCCAGTGGCGGCGCGAGGACGTCAAGGAGGCGCGGCGCTACGACCGCAACGCCGAACGCGACGACGACGCGCAGCTGCGCGAGTACAACGAGATGCTCGCCACGCTCAACAAGGGCGGTCGGTAGGCGGTCGGCGTCAGAACGCCTGCAGCCCCTTGCTGAACACGACGACACCGATCAGGAGTAGGACGACCGTCATGATGATCGCGTCGTTGGCGATCAGCCATTTCTTGGCGGTGTCCAGTGCCGCGTCGACCCGGTCGGAGACCAGGAAATAGGCCACGAGTGGCCCGATCACCGTCAGGCTGGCGACGAGGACGAAGACTGCTGCCGGGACGATCAATTGGATCCCGCTGAGATCGGTCTTCGCCAGGGCGAGGCCCGCGGCGACGGTGACGAGTAGCTCTTTCGGGTTGACCGCGGACAGAACCACGCCCAGGCCCAGCGCTTTTGCGGGGGTGAGCGCGTCGATGCTCGCCAGCCACTTGGGTGTCTCGGGCTCGGCGCCGGGTTCCGGGCGCCGCCGCCACTGGCGGTAGGCCAGCAAGATCAGCACAAGGCCCACGACGATCCGGATCACGCCGGTGGTCCGGTTGTGCGAGGCGTCCGACCCCCCGACGTCGACCGATTCGGCGATGGCGATCACGACGAGCAACGGGACCGTCAAGCCGACGATCCAGCCAAGGCAGAAGGCGCTTCCGGAGAGTTTCGGTGACGACGACAAGAGCAGGAGGATGATCGCCACGATAGGGAAGGGGCTGAGGGCAATGGCGAGGGCGAGGGGGAGGACAGCACCGATCTCGGCGATCACGGTGGCTCCTTTCGATATGTGGACGTTGACGGTGCCGGGGGTGTTGCGAACGACAATGCCACGGCGGATCGCCCCACGTGCGAGGACTCAGTCACTCGGAGAGTTATCCACAGGGGTCGAGTTATCCACAGGTAGTCGCTTTGGGGGTGGCGTCGGGCGTGCGCGGTGGGTGAGTCTGGGAGGACCAATCAATTCTCGGCTGGGGGAGGCCACCAATGTTCGAAACTCACATGACCGTCGTCGGCAACTGCATCACCGAACCGGCGATGCGCCAGACGTCGGTGGGCGACGTCACCTCGTTCCGGATGGCGAGCAACTCGCGCCGTCGGGACCCGGAGACCGGCGAGTGGACCACGGATAAGACGCTGTACCTGACGGTCTCGTGCTGGCGGAAGCTCGCCATGGGGGTGGCCGCATCGGTGGAGAAGGGGCGCCCGATCATCGTGACCGGCAACGTCCACACCTCCGAATACATGGGCGGCGACGGTCAGATGCGCACGTCGCTGGAGATGACTGCCGCGTCGGTCGGGCTGGACCTGGCGCGCTGCATCGCCAGGACGGTCGGCTTTCCCACCGCGTCAACGGCCGCCGAAACGCCTGCGGAGGTGGAGGCAGCATCGACGCCGGCGATCGAGGGCGGCACTGGCGACGGCATCGTTCCGGCGGTCATCATCACCGACGTCGACGACGAGATCAACGGCACCGCACCGCGTGACGACGAGTTGACGCCGACGTTCTGAGCGCGCAGTCGGATGAGTCGGCCGAGGCGCGAGATCACGACTACCGGCTTGGGCCGGAGCGCGAGGCGATCATTGAATCGCTACGGCGTGACTCGTCATGGCGCGTACCTGCTGACCGTGTCCTGTCGGCCTACCCAGAGGTTGTGAACGGCGGCCGCGGTGTGGCGTTCGTACCTGCCGAGCGGCCTGACCCGATGAGTCGCGCCGTGCACATTCTGTACGGTGACGGCCCTGGTCGGCGGTCGGCAGGCAATCACCTCGGTGACTTTCGCAAGCTCAATCCGAGATGGACCGAACGTGACGTCATGCAAGCCCTCGATTTGGCGCTGGCATGCCCGTTCTCAATCGAGCTTCGCGGCAGCCAACACTATTTTCGCCGGATCGTCGACGGTGTTCCGGTTGAGGTCAGGGTGATGGACCGCAAGAGGCAACCGTTGCGGACCGCGTACCCGGCCGTTGAGGACATCGGTCGCATCGCTGCAGGTCAGGCGAGACAGCGGGTACGATGGGGGCCATGGCGGCGATGACGATCGAAGAGTTGGCGCGGACGTTTGTGGATCGTGGGTGGATCTTTTCGGAGTCGACTTTCAAAGTGCGCGAATACGATCTGGCAGTCCTGGATGGTCTCGAATACGCGGTAGAGAACGGGAAGACCGTTGAACCAGAACTGATCGCCGAAGCACGTCGTCTAGTCGTCGACGCTGACCTCGCCGAAGACATTGAAGCGGCGATTGCCCAACTCGCTGATCACACTGCTGCCTGACGTAGGCAGCTTGGTCGAAGCACCCTCAGTCGTCGGGATCGTGCCGCGCCGAGGGGATGAGTCGGAACTTCGGGGGCAGCATGGCCAACCGAAGGTTCGTCGTCGTCGCGAATGCGCGCAGCGCGGCACGGTCGGCGGCACTGACGTCGACGTCGAGCAGCTGCGCCGCGCGCGGGTGGAGCATGGCGCGGATCGCCGCTGCCGGCACCTTGTGCGGGTACCAGGTGGGCGGGTGTAGAGCCTCGCGGCGCAACGCCTCGGCGTCGGGACTCGGGGCGAGTTGCGTGGCGCAATAGTCGTCGAAGTACTCCGTGAATTCGCCGTAGGTCGCCGGCTGGGCGCGGTCGGAGATGTCGTACTTCGCGTACCACCGACAGCATTCGCGGTAGAGCTGCTCCTTCTCGTCGCGGTCCAACCCGCCGTGGAAGATGTCGATCGACGCGAACAGGGTGTCGACGTAGGTTGCGTGCTGGAAGTAGAAGAGCTCCGGGTTGAGCGAGTGGTAGCGCTGCCCGGTGCTGTCGGTGCCCTTGACGTGGGCGTGGGCGGTGCGCATCACCGAGGTCAGGTCGCGGTTGCTGTAGGCGATGTAGACCATCTGTCCGATTGCGCGGCTCTTGTGTGCCCAGATGCCGCCGTGGACGTGCTGCACCAGGCTCGCGGCGTTGCCGGGTTGCAGGATCTGCAGCGCGAGTGCGCGGGGGAGGGTGTAGGCGAACCGTTTGTCGCCGAGGTAGCGGTAGACCATCGGCATTGGGACGCGGCGGCGCTGCTCGACAGCGGCGGCATGCGTGACACCGTCGGCAGGGTGCGCGGCGATCGGTGAGGCCATCGCCTCAGCCTAATTGTGAAAACATCTGATGTCAGTTTTCTGGGCGCTGCTGGAGGATAGTCGGGACCTAGGCCCCGATGCGGATGGGACGGGGCACGAGGACGGTCGAGGCCACGAACAGCAGGACCGGGGAGATGACACGCGTGCCGACGTGGTCCTGGGCCGCGCCGAACATCTGCCCGGCGCGGCGAAGCACGGTCTGCATGAACGTGGTGATGCGGTGGGCCCACGCGAACTCGGTGGACAGGACGCCGAGACCGAGGAAGAAGGTCACCCAGCCGGGGCCGGGAATCGGTAGCGGGATCATCACCATGCCGGCGAGCACCATCAGGCCCCCGACGATGCCGACCGCCACGCGGTAGGCGGAGTTCATCGCGGGCTGCTGGCGGATCGCGTAGCGCTGCTTGCGGTGCCAGACCTTCAGCCGCAGACGCATTGTCGATCCTCTTCCTGACCCGGGCGCCGACGGGCTGGTCGGCACACTGAGAGGTACAACGACCGACGGTGGAGGCTCGGTTCCGAATCGGTCACCGATGTCGGCGATCTCACAGCGTGGGGGACCTCTACACTGGGTGGCTGTTGTGCGCGCGGCGTCTCGATCGCCGTCCGCGGTAGTCGTCGAAGAAGAGGTTAGGGCCGTGGCCGAGTTCATTTACACCATGAAGAATGTGCGCAAGGCGCACGGTGACAAGGTCATTCTCGACAACGTCACGATGTCGTTCTACCCGGGCGCCAAGATCGGCGTCGTCGGCCCCAACGGCGCGGGCAAGTCGTCGATCCTCAAGATTATGGCCGGGATCGACCAGCCGTCCAACGGCGAGGCCTTCCTCGACCCCGGCGCCACCGTCGGCATCCTGCTCCAGGAGCCGCCGCTGAGCGAGGACAAGACGGTCAAGGAGAACGTCGAAGAGGGCATGGGCGACATCATGGTGAAGCTCAAGCGCTACAACGAAGTCGCCGAGCTGATGGCCACCGATTACTCCGACGAGCTGATGGAGGAGATGGGCCAGCTTCAGGAGGCCCTCGACGCCGCCGACGCGTGGGATCTCGACAGTCAGCTCGAGCAGGCGATGGACGCCCTTCGCTGCCCGCCCGGCGACTCCCCGGTCACCCATCTCTCCGGTGGTGAGCGCCGTCGCGTCGCGCTGTGCAAGCTGCTCCTGAGCAAGCCCGACCTCCTGCTGCTAGACGAGCCCACCAACCACCTCGATGCCGAGTCGGTGCTGTGGCTCGAGCAGTTCCTGGCCAATTACCCCGGCGCCGTCCTCGCCGTCACCCACGACCGCTACTTCCTCGACCACGTCGCGCAGTGGATCTGTGAGGTCGACCGCGGCAAGCTGCATCCCTACGAGGGCAACTACTCGACCTACCTGGAAAAGAAGGCCGAGCGCCTCGAGGTCCAGGGCAAGAAGGACCAGAAGCTGCAGAAGCGCCTCAAAGAAGAGCTCGCCTGGGTGCGGTCGGGCGCCAAGGCGCGCCAGACCAAGAACAAGGCGCGACTGGCCCGCTACGAGGAAATGGCCGCGGAGGCGGAGAAGACGCGCAAGCTCGACTTCGAGGAGATCCAGATCCCGACCCCGCCGCGGCTGGGCGACATCGTCGTCGAGGTGAACAACCTGGACAAGGGCTTCGACGGACGCGTGCTGATCAAGGACCTGTCGTTCACCCTGCCGCGCAACGGCATCGTCGGCGTCATCGGCCCCAACGGCGTCGGCAAGACGACGCTCTTCAAGACCATCGTCGGTCTCGAGGAGCCGGACTCGGGCAACGTCAAGGTCGGCGAGACGGTCAAGCTGTCCTACGTCGACCAGACCCGCGCCAACATCGATCCCAAGAAGACGGCGTGGGAGGTCGTCTCCGACGGCCTCGACTACATCGAGGTCGGCCAGAATGAAATGCCGTCGCGTGCCTACGTCAGTGCGTTCGGCTTCAAGGGCGCCGATCAGCAGAAGCCGTCGGAGGTGCTCTCCGGCGGTGAGCGCAACCGCCTGAACCTCGCGCTGACCCTCAAGGAGGGCGGCAACCTGATCCTGCTGGACGAGCCGACCAACGACCTCGACGTCGAGACCCTCTCATCGCTGGAAAACGCGCTGGAGACTTTCCCCGGCTGTGCCGTGGTCATCTCGCACGACCGCTGGTTCCTCGACCGCACGTGTACCCACATCCTCGCATGGGAGGGCAACGTCGAAGAGGGCAACTGGTTCTGGTTCGAGGGCAACTTCGAGGCTTACGAGGCGAACAAGATCGAACGCCTGGGCGCCGAGGCGGCCCGTCCGCACCGCGTGACGCACCGCAAGCTCACCCGCGACTGACCGTCGTAGAAAGTCCCGGCGTAACCGCCAACGATTCGGGCATGTCCCGCCTAGCATCGACGGTGTGACCACGTCGACGTCGGTGCCCTCAGAAATCCGGTCCCACCTACGCGCGGCGGGGGTGGAACTGCCCGACGCCGAGCTCGACGAATTCGCCGCGGTCGCCGCGGACAGACCCGACGGTGCACCGACGATAAGCATTCGCGAACGCGCGGGCAAGATCGTCGTCTACGTCGTCAATGACGACATGCCGATGATCGTCGAAGCGGTGCTCGCGGCCTCGCGCGACGCCGGCGTGCGTGTCGAATCGGTCGAACACCCCGTCGTCTCGGTGCAGCGCGGCCCCGGCGGCGAACTGCTCGGCATCGGGCCGCGCGCCGGTGTCGACGACGAGTCCTGGATTTGCCTGAGTGCGCGCGTGCGGACCGGTGACGACGGCGATGCGGCCGGCGACCGGCTGCGCGCGGCGATCGTGCGGTCGCTGGACTGCGTCGCCGCGGTCCACGCCGACCGCTCGGCGATGATCGAGTCGTTGCGGTTGACCGCCGACGAGATCGACGAACCGGGTGGCGACGTCGAGTCGGCCGCCCTGCTGCGGTGGCTGGCCGACGGCAACTTCATCGCATTGGGCGAGTGGTCCGACGATGCGCGGCGCGGCGTGTGCCGCACGGGCCTGGTCGAGTGGACGAGCACCGATGACTGGGGGCCCGATGCCGCGGACTGGGGTGCCGATTCCGACTCGTGGGCACACGTGGCGCGCTGCTACCTCCAGACGGGGGTATCACGGTCGGACTATCCGATCGTCGTCAGCGGACCGCAACACCGCTGGGTCGGATCGTTGAGCACCGCGGGATTGAACCAATCGGTGTTCGACGTCCCGATCGTGCGCCGTGCCGCCGGTGGTGTGTTCGACGAGACCGGCGTCGACCTGGACTCCTTCATCGGCGCGACGATGGTGGCGGTGTTGCAGGCGTATCCGCTGGCGGAGTTGTTCGCCACGTCCACCGACGAGGACTCCCGACGTCTGCACGCATTGCTCGCCGCCTCGGCGGCCACCGATCTCGATGCTTTCGTCCGGGTCAGCCCGTCGACGGGGACGGCCGCGGCGCTGGTCTACCTGCCGCGCGACCGGTACACCACGACGATCCGCCTGCACCTGCAGGAGTTGCTGGCCCACGAGCTGGGCGGGACCGATGTCGAGTACACCGGGCACGTCGGAGATGGCCCGCGCGCGCTGTTGCAGGTGCTCATGAGCGTTGACGCCGACGGCGACCTCCCGTCGTACGCCACCGGCGGTCCCGCGCAGCAGGAGCTGCAGGCCAAACTCGCACGGCTGATCCGGACCTGGGATGAGCGGCTCGCCGCGAGCATGGGCACCGACGTCGACGACGAGGTGGCCAGCGGGTTGATGGCCTTTGTCGGCTCGGTCTCACCGGCATACCAGGAGGTCCGCGACCCGCGACGTGCCTACGACGACTTGCGCATCCTGGCGCCGATGGCACCCGGCGAGCTCGCGGTCACCGCACCCGACGCGAACACCGTCGTGCTGTACCTGTGTGACGGATCGGCCGATCTCACCGACCTGCTCCCTGTCTTCGACAGCCTGGGTGTGCGGGTGTCCGAGGAGCAGGCGTTCCGGATCGACCGGCCCGACGGGGTGACCTGCTGGGCATACGAACTCGCCGTCGCACTGCCGAACGAATCGCACGACGGTGACGCCGATGGCGCCGCCGCCGACTCCGACGAGCGGACCGGACGCCTCATCGACGCGTTCGAGGCGATTTGGCGCGGCAACGCCGAGCTCGACGCATTCAACGGGCTGGTGCTCAGCACTGGTCTGACGTGGCGCGAGGTGGCTGTGCTGCGCGCCTACCACCGCTACCTGCGCCAGTGCGGGTTTGCCTACCGCGCCGCCTACGTCGCCGACGTCCTCGCCGGGCATGCAGGCGTGACGCGCGCCCTGCTCGACCTCTTCGCCGCGACGTTCGACCCCGACCTCGTCGACGAGGATCGGCGCGCCGCCGCGTCGGCTCGCCTCGACGAGGAGGCGGCCAAGGTCCTCAGCCTCGACGCAGACCGCGTCGTCTCGGCGCTGCGGTCTCTGGTGCATGCCACTCTGCGGACGAATGCTTATGTGACGCGGGACTATTCGCCCGGCGTGCGACGGGCCCTTGCGATGAAGCTCGCCACGCAGCAGATCCCCCTCGCCCCCTCGCCGCGGCCGCGGTTCGAGGTGTTCGTCCACTCACCGCGGGTGGAAGGCGTGCACCTGCGATTCGGCCTGGTCGCGCGCGGCGGGCTGCGCTGGTCGGACCGGCCCGAGGACTATCGCACCGAGATCCTGGGCCTGGTGAAGGCACAGGCGGTCAAGAACGCTGTGATCGTGCCGCTCGGTGCGAAGGGCGGTTTCGTCGTGAAAGACGCCACCGGACCGTCGCGGGAGACCGTCGTCGGGCGCTACCGGGAGTTCATCGCCGCCCTGCTCGACGTCACCGACGACATCGACGCGGCCGGCGCGGTCATC